>NZ_AJZD02000070.1 GCF_000272105.2 Vibrio splendidus 12E03 | reverse complement strand
AACATCATTGATAATTATAAAACACCTGAAGCAACATCATTAATTTCTAAATTATAAAAATACCGCGTAATACTGTTCTATATAATTAATTCGCGATGCGAATATACCGAAAAATGGTTTATTGCATCGAGATGAATCTTATATTAATAACGATCAGAACGAGGTTAATTTGAATAATCCACGATACGATTTAGTAAGCCGTGTACTGCACTGGGTAATGGCTTCTGTAATCATCTATGCAACAATCGCAGGGTATGTGATGCACTATGTCACCAGTCATCCAGAGCTGTTTTCTTTTCTGTCAGTGCTCAACATGTCATTGGCGACCGTTGCGACGCCACTGCTTGTGGTTCGTTATATCTGGAGCCACTTTCGCTCATCGCCAAACATGCCAACCTCTGTGCCTGAAGGGCAAAAATGCGTTGCCAAGCTTGCACACTCTTTGATGTATCTTGTGATGTTTATGGTTTTCAGCACCGGCTACTTAATGCTAAAAGAACCGTACTCTTTATTTTGGTTAGTGAGTGTAAATAATCTAATTACCGACTCTGCAATCAACGGCTTCTTTTTCTATTTACATCGTGCCAGTTGTATTGCCCTAGCCTGTTTAATTGTGCTGCATATCAGTGCCGCACTTAAACATCACTTTGTCTCGAGGAACTATGTATTGAAGATGATGCTCTAGATTCAGAGAATTCAACACGGTTTGCACAAAAAAAGCCATAGAATGTTCGCTATGGCTTTCTTATTTCAATTTGATTACTTGGTTTGAGTATCAAGCATCACTTGCCAGTATTCACACTTGGCCAAAAACTCTTTTAAATAAAGCTCTGGGTTAGCAAGCTTCTCACCGCCCTTAACATCAGCGCCAGTCACTCGCCAAAATCCACGAGTGACCAAGTTTCGATGATAAATAAAATCGTTGAGTTCATTGGCCTTCAAAGGAAGTTGCTCACCAAACGTATTTTCGTAGCGGCTTAGAGTCGAGGCTTGTTCACTTGGCTTCTCCCTTAAAAAGGTATCCAAATCCAAACCTAATGACTGTTGCTGCTCTTTTGATAAGGCTTTAGCTAATTTAGAGATCAAACTGAACAGAGCCAACTCAACTTTTTGAGACGCTAATAACGATGCACCTAATAGCGCATGTTCGTTGGAAATGTGTTGTTCTGTTGATGAAACGGTTGCTGTTGTCACTGTGTTAACCTCAAATAATCATAACGGGTGTTACTGAACTGGATAGAGTCTTTTCACTAAGCTGAATCTTATTCTTGTCATTAAGAAGAATCTTGCAGCTAAGCAGAGTCTTGCGCCTAAGCAGAATCTTTTAGCAGAACACGGTCAGCATCAATAATGGTGAAGCCTGATGCATCTTCATTCTTTTCGACTTGCACTAAACCTTTAAAACCAATCTGCGACAGCTTCTTCGCAAGTTGATCTGGTGCTGTTTCAAAAACAACATTCATAAAAGGTAAAGACTCAGCATCAACAAAACCATGCTCGTTAAACAGTTCCATTGCTTGAGATAAATGGTCTGAGTCGGTTAATTCGATAATTTCTACAACTTCTTCCAACAACATTTTCGATTCCATATTCGCCAGAAAGTGACTGACACAAGCACTTACGTTTTGCTCGCATACATCCCGATGCCCGAAGACACCCCTTTAGTAGTAGGGAGATCATAACATATTAATAATCGAAAAATATGTTTAATTTCCCTAACCTATTGGGAATATTAGAAAACAAGATAAATTGGTGAAGCATAGACAAGACCAATTCGTCTTATTGAAAGCAACAGCCTGATTTTGGGCAATTAGGCTAACGTAGCTTGAGAATCGCCCGTTTCTACAATCGATTCTTGTAACAAGCCAGCATAAATACCATTGTGCGCCACCAGTTGTTGATGATTACCTTGCTCAACAATTTCACCCTTTTCCAACACCAAAATGGTGTCTGAGTGACGAACAGTACTCAAACGGTGTGCAATCGCAATCACGGTTTTTTCCTTGAAAAGGCGCTGCATTGCTTTTTGAATCAGGTCTTCAGTGATTGAATCTACCGAACTGGTCGCCTCATCAAGCATCATCAATTGACCACCCTGTGCAACCGCTCGAGCGAACGAGATAAGCTGCGTTTGCCCTACAGACAAGTTAGAGCCGTTCTTTTCCAAGTGGAAGTCATAACCTTGTGGCAATTGTTCAATAAACTTATCGGCATAAACATAGCGCGCCGCCTGCTCAATCTCGGTACTTGATAGATGTTCTTTACCTAGTGCGATATTGAACGCAATCGTCTCTTCGAATAAATGCACATCTTGCATCATCATCGAGAACAAATGTGCCGAGTCTTCACTAGAGATCTGCGACAGCTCAATGCCATTCAACAAAATGCTGCCTTCATAGTCTTGGTAGGTTTTCGAGATCAAACGCAGAATCGTTGACTTACCTGAGCCTGTAGAGCCCACAAGCGCGATTTGATGCCCTTTCTCCAATACAAACGAGACATTCTTTAGAACGTACGGAGCATCATCTTTGTAGCGGAAGCTTACGTTCTTAAACTCCAGGCTCACAAACTGTTCGAGCTGTTTTTCAACCTTGTTAGATGGCAGCAGGTTGCGCCCTTCCTCTTCAGTCGGCTCAACAAACAGCTCTTCAATATGGTCAAACGCTGCAAATGAACTCTGAATCGAAGCAATCTGTGAAGTAAAGTCACGGATCGGAACAAACACTTTTTCTAAGGTGTTGATGAACGCAATCAGCACACCCAATGTGAGTGCCCCTTCTATCACTTGCTCAGAGCCATACCAGATCATAATCGCGATGGTGATAGAGGTGATGCCAGAGATAAACGAGAACAAAATCGCATCGTATTTATTGATCTTCTTCTGCGCTCTTAAAAACTCATCGGTATAGCCTTGGTAGCGTTGTTCGACTTGCTCTTCCGCTCGGTACATCTGAACGGTTTTCATGCCAAATAAGACTTCTTGCAAAAAGCCAATACCGCGAGCGAGCGAAGAACGAGTCACCTTATAGAGAGCACGAAGTCGGTTTCTCACATACACCGTCAAATACATCACTGGCGGCATAATGATCAATACAATCATCGTTAACTGCCAATCAATGAAGAACATCATCACCAACAGAGCAATGGTATTGATGCTGTCTTTAACTAGCCCGACAACCGACTGAACAAACGTCTCGCCGATGGTTTCCAAGTCACTGGTTAATCGTGAGAGCGTTACTCCAATCGGTGTGTTATCAAAATAGCTGCGCGGCAGTTTGAGCACGCGAGCAAACAATACTGATCGCATGTCAGTTATCGTGTATTGACCAGTTTTACGCAGGTTGTACGAATAGGTGGTATCCACCACATAACTCGCCACCAGCACGGCAACGAGATAGAAGACGTATTCGAGCAGGCCATCCATATCCCCGTGACTCAGGTGAACATCTATCACTTGAATGATCAGCCAAGGGAACAACAAGCTCGTGATGACAGAAAGAGGAAGCATTGCGATACCCAGAATCGCAGAACCTTTGTATTTCTTAGCAAACTTAAAAAAGTGCTTGAGGTACTTGAGATCAACACCTTTTAACATGCTGCTGCCTCCGTTTCATTCTGCTGTAGTTGCCATGTATCGTAATAGTAATCGCACGTTTTCAATAACGTGGCGTGGTCGCCCTTCGCGATCACTTTGCCTTCATTCAAGACGATGATTTCATCCATATATTCAAGGGCATTCACGCGGTGTGAAACCACAAGAACGGATTGATTTTCCAAACGCTTAAACAAGCCTTCTAAGATCCTACGTTCTGTTTCATAGTCGACAGCCGATAAAACGTTATCCATAATAATCAGGTCGGTTGGCTGCAATAAAGCACGAGCAATACTTAATCGCTGCTTCTGGCCACCAGACAACATGATCCCTTTTTCACCGACTAAGGTTTGATCGCCATGCTCAAAACGAGTGACATCACTGGCTAACTGACTTAGCTCTAAAACCTCATTAACCTGACTCTTCGCTAATTCAGTATCTGAACTACCAAAACGAATATTGTCTTCAACAGTTGCGGAGAACAAATAAGGGTCTTGAGTCACAGTTTTCACGTAACGACGTAAGTCACTGCGTGAGAAGCTAGTGATATCTCTTTCGCCAAGGAAAATAGAACCTTGTGGTACATCCAAGTGGTGGTTCAAGCAGTTTACTAAGGTTGTTTTACCCGCTCCGATTCCGCCTAGCACACCTACTTTCTTACCTGCAGAAATGTCAAAGCTGATGTCATCGAGAATCAGATGTTCTTCACCTGAATAGCTGAAGCTGAGGTTGCGAATAGAGAACGTTTTTCCCTTCAGCGATTCAACGTCTAACTCAGTAAGCTTACCTTCATCAAGCTCTGGAACTTTGGCATTAAGAATGGTTTGTGCACTTTGAATGCCCACCATGCCACGTTGATAAATGGTCGCGATTCTGCCTAATTGCATCAATGGCATTGCCAACAAAACGGAGTAAGTCAGAAAGGCGGTAATCTCACCAAGGGTTAGCTCTTGTCTCATTAACATGTAGCCACCAAGCCCAAGAATGATGATTTTCATCAGGTCATTGGCGTAGTCGAGTACCGGCATAAAGAAGACTTGGATACGTGTAATTTTAAGGCGGCATTCAAGTAATAACTGATTAAGCTTTTCAGTTTCAGCTTTCACCCAAGGTGACATCTGCTGGCTCTTAATCAAGTCAATCCCAGATAGGTAACTCATTAGCTGAGCAGACAGGTTTTGCAGACGTTTCATGTGCTCTAAATGCAGTGCTTTCATGCGTTTAAAACCCACACGGAAAATCACAAAAGCGATTGAGATAGGAATAATCGAATAAAGCGTTAATTCTGGCGATATGCGCCACATGTAAAGAGGTGTCAGCGACAACGCCAGCAGCGCATTAAAGAACTGGAGGAAACCCACACCAAACAACAAGCGTATGCCACCAAGATCATTATTGATAATGGATATTAGCCGACCAGAAGCAAAACGCTCATGAAAACTATTCGGTAAACGATTTAACTTTTTGAGCAATGTACTTTTAAGTGTAGCCTCTGTAATTCGCCCTGGATTAAGCGCGTAAATACGAGACAGAATACGTACTACTACCATAGCGACCGACATGCCAACTACCATCCACACATAACTTTGAAGTTGTTGATGGCCACTGGGAGAAGCATCATCAATCAAATCTATGGCGAGTTGAATATAGCGAGGGATCTCAACTTGCAACCAGTTGACGAGAAAAATGAACACAATCGCCAAAAAGTAAGAGGTGCGATTCATGCGCAGGTAATGGGCAATAAACTGTCTTTTATTCATAGTATTCTTTGTTTAGGGCAGGCTCACAGCGAGATTTAGCGATTTAACCGAGCAGTTTAGCTAAATAGGGTCATCGCTGAGGTAAAGGTACATCAAAAACACATAGTTGACAATATCAACCATATTTAATAATTAGTTTTCGCTATTACATTTTAGCATCGCTAGAAACAACTTTGCCGCCAAAAGTGGCGGCAAATAAATAGCTTAGCAGACTTGGGGCTGTTGACCTTTCGTGGTTAAGTTTTGTTCGATATAAAATCGTTTTAGGCGCGGCGAAGAGTATGTAGCCTAGCATTCTAAGCAAATATTCTTCAACAAAGCATAAAACGATTTTAGCCGAACCCTTCGGGCAGCTCTTGTGGTTCATTTCTACTGCGTTATCGGCTTTTCATGTAGGCCAACTACACGTCAAAACCTCTTCCTTGTATAAATTTCCCACAAGATGCTGCAAAACCCAGCTCGAAAGGTCAACAGCCCCAAGTATTGATAACGGCTAAAGCATCTCTTTGATAATCAAATGCAGCAGAAACGTTTCCCGCTCAATGCTCATGCCCTTTTTAGGGCTCTCTGCCATCGTCTTTTCGTTATGAGCGATCGCTTCATGGATATTCATCCACACCGGCTTCATCCCGTTTTTCACTTCATAATCTTCGTAAGCCGTTTCGCCAAGCTCACGATCAATCTTGCATGAGTAGCAGTAAGAAATCATGTGCATCATGTCTGCATCGTCTTTGTACCAAGGACGAAACTCTTCAAAAATACCGAACGGCTTGATGCTATGGATATTCTTCGCGCCAGTCTCTTCTTCAAGTTCACGAACCATACCTGCGATCACATCTTCACCTTCGTCCAAACCGCCACCAGGAATGGTGTAGTCGTGATAACGCTCTGTATAAAGCATCAAAATATCTTCGCCATCTAACACAATCGCACGAGCCGCGTTGCGCTTATATACCGTCTTATTGTCTAGGTGATCGATATCAGGGTGAATAGTGGTTTTTAGGTGTCTCATGATTCTGACTGCTCTACTGAATTTGGCGGCATCATATCATAATCATCAATAGATTCGAGGTTCTCCGTACCCCACAAGAACACATATCCTCTGGTTTTGATCGCAGTTCTCCCACGGCTATCGAGTCAAAGTAACCATCAAGTAGCACCTTATTGACGGAGGCCGTTCCTGTTATAACATCAGCTATGTCAGCTATGTCAGCTATGTCAGCTTGATCAAACACTCAAAAAGCACTTAAAAATAGCGAAATATCAACCTATTTCAATATCTTGACCAAATTAGGACAACCTTTTCTGAAATCTAAAATATACTAATTTCATAGAGCTTCTAATCTGGTTCTGTAGAACTTAACGCATTCGATTATAGAGTTATCACATAGGAGATAAACATGAAGAAAATTGGTTTGATGGCTGTATGTGCCGTTGTATTAGGCGGTTGTGCAAACGACTATGCAGAATATAGCGAAGGCCAACGTGTTTCAGTCGCTAACCCAGCAGCGGTTTATTGTGTTCAACAGGACGGTGAATTAGACACGGTTACTGAAAACAATCAGCGTACAACTTACTGTGTATTCGATGACGGCGAGCGCATTGAACAGTGGGAGTACTACCGCAATAACCATGAGCAAGATTCAGAAAACCAAAGTTAATCACTGTAAAAAAACACATGAGCCTTCTGGCACAATGTTATGGGCGATGATTACGTTCGAGCGGTTAAAAACATCGCCGAAGAAGGCACTGAACTTTTGGCTTACTGCCTGATTGCGTTTGCAAGCTTAAAGACCGTTATTGGCATCACCAAAAAAAAATAACGATTTATCGCCACCAGCGATGTGTGTGACCCGATTCCGGATCTAAATAACGATTCAATAAAGTCAGGTTAGTATCTAGTAGAGCTAGGTATTCCCTGACTTTTTTTACATCGCTACCCACTGAAGTCTGCTGGATACAGCGCTCCAATGCTGGGAGTAAACTCTCCACAATGTCAAAGTCAGATGAACGCCCAACGAGTTCCTTTACGGCTATCAGTGCTTCCAAAGACAGTCTTTCTGGCTCTTGTCTAACCAACTCCAAATCTCGCTTAAATGTGCCCGCACAGACACCTTCAAGATAAACTCGATAAGTGGTCAGTACATCCATGAGCAAAAACAATTGCCCTTGAGGGCCTTGATGAGGATATGGCACCGCCACATGAGCCTCTAACTGACGATCTATTTGCAAATCCACACCAAGCGCGGAACACCTGTCAACAAGCACTTTAAGCAAACCTTGCTCGTCCATTAGCGTTTGAATCTCAAAGATTCGTTGCAAGTGATAGTCATTCGACACAAACGTTATCTTTACACCTTGCCCACGAGTAAATAGACCACTCTCTATCATCTCAGCAGCTAAATTTTGGATGTTTTCTACAGTATTGGTTGAATGCTGCTCTAATAAAATCGCTCCCAGAGTAAACGGGACTTCGCGGAGGCTTTCCAACTCTCGAAAGTATCGGTGCATCGCATCAGCTTCCGAAACACTCTGCCCTTTGGTTACCCCACCACAAAAAGCGACCGCTGTGGACGAGCGAGGCTCTGCGTTCAAGGACTCCGCCAGATACTTCACCAAAGCATCAACTCGACTGATTCCTTCCTCAGTCAATTCATTCTCATTAAGCCGTTTACCCAGCACAATAAGGAGGTTATTAATGCTCATTTTATGTTCAAGTCTCGTTTTGGGGATTAGATGGAGTGAATTATGTATACAATACTTGTGAACAAAAGTATTTTGAAATTCTTATAAGTTGCTCGCAATAATGCTCACTATTGCAAAGCAACACAATAAGGTACTCGACAATCAAAGTGCAGCTTAAAAGCACAATAGCACGATCATAGGGTCCACAGGGCTACGCTGGTTAGCGTTAGTTTTAAACAGAGAACGCTTTCACATATATAAGTGAAACGAACAAAATACAAATTTTACACAGAGTTCGTCCATCGAACCGTCTTCACAGGAAGTTACTATGCTGTCTATTTTTGATATCTATAAAATTGGGGTTGGGCCTTCTAGCTCCCATACAAATGGACCAATGATCGCAGGGTTTAATTTTACCCAAAAGATTGAATCTGTACTTGACCAAGTTACCCGTATTCAAATCGACTTATACGGCTCACTATCATTAACAGGTATCGGCCACCACACTGACCGAGCAACCCTGTTAGGTCTACTTGGCAACCGCCCAGATACCATCAAAATAACCAGTGCTAATCTAGCAATGCGCAAAGCGATTGAAGACAAGTCTCTTATGGTGAGTGGTCACCATGAGATTCACTTCGATGTAGAGAGCGACTTGCTCTTTCACAAAACCAATCTGCCGCTTCATGAAAACGGAATGACAATCTCTGCGTTTGATGCGAGCGGTAAACTTTTGGATATGGAAACCTACTACTCGATTGGTGGTGGTTTCATCGCAACTGCAGATGAGCTGCAAAACGGCAAACAAGAGTCTGAAACCCAAGTTGAATTCCCTTTCTCATCTGCTGACCAACTCCTTGAGCTCGCTGATAAGAATGGAATGAGCCTTGGCGGATTAATCCTACGCAACGAAGTATCCTTCCAAGATATGGAAGCTATTGACCAAAAAGCAGATCAGATCTGGAAGGTGATGTCACTGTGTATGCAGCGTGGTTTTGATACTGAAGGTATCCTAGATGGTGGCCTTGAAGTCACACGTCGAGCACCCGCTCTTTTGAAAAAACTTGAAGCGAATGCCTCGATTGAGAACGATCCAATGGAGATCATGGATTGGATTAACCTATTTGCCTTTGCCGTAAGTGAAGAAAATGCAGCTGGTGGCCAAGTGGTCACATCGCCAACCAACGGTGCGGCTGGCGTTATTCCTGCAGTATTAATGTACTACCATCGCTTTATCAAAGAACTTGATACCAAGCAGCTCAAAGACTTTTTAGCGGTATCTGGCGCTATCGGTATTCTATACAAAACCAATGCGTCTATTTCAGGTGCAGAGGTAGGCTGCCAAGGTGAAGTTGGCGTATCTTCTTCAATGGCAGCAGCTGGCTTAACGGCCCTTCGTGGTGGCAGTAACGAGCAAATCTGTATCGCAGCTGAGATCGCGATGGAGCACTCACTGGGTATGACCTGTGACCCAATTGGCGGACTGGTTCAAGTACCATGCATTGAGCGTAACGCGATGGGCGCAATGAAGGCGATCAACGCATCACGTATGGCACTAAAACGTACGAGTAAATGTCTTATCTCGTTAGACAAAGTTATCGAGACCATGTACCAAACAGGTAAAGACATGAACAAGAAGTACCGAGAAACGTCGTTAGGCGGCTTAGCGGTGATCCACATGGCGCCACCGTGTGAATAGCAGACAAGAACACGAGTTCACAATACCCTTGTAGAAGGGTCATTCTTGTAAACTTAGTTTTCAATATCAAAACAAAGCCAGCCACCAAGCTGGCTTTTTATTGGCTCGAACCCAACCGGCAATTGAAAGTGATACTCACTTAAAAGCATATACCGAATGAGTCTCGCTAATTTTCCCTTTAATAGTTCATTACTTAGCCACAAATGAAACCGACTAATTTTTGCACAACCATGCATCCACTAGCAAAATCTAACATTGCAAATTTCATTCATGAGAAATATGAATGTACTCATAAGAAAAGATATATCGAGCAAAGTCCGGTTTGGGATAGATGTTTCAGTTTATGTATTACTATCAATGGTATTATAATTGGGTAATTACACTACATATTAATACTAATGTGAGAATAAAATAATGTGGAATAGATTAAACAAATCAATGATGTTCTGCCAAATGATGTTTGGACTTTCGTTCTATGGCGTCATGGTGATCTTGACTCGTTTCTTCCTTGAGGACCTGAACTACAACGAAGCCGACACCATGATGGTAGTTGGTGCTTTCTCTGCAATAGGACCGCTGTTTGCTATTGCCGGTGGTTTCATCGCCGACAAATTCTTAGGTGCTTACCGATCTCTAACTATCGCTTTCCTAGGATTCGCGAGTGGTTACGTTTTACTGGTACTCGGCGCAGCAGCAACCAATGTTCCTATGGCATTGTGTGGTATTGCGTTAGCAAGTTATGCACGTGGTTTGATGTCTCCTTCTTACCCAAGTCTCTACAAACGCACGTTCAAAACACAAGAAGATTTTGAAAACTGCTACCCTATCAACTACTCAGTAAACAACATTGGTGCACTGTTAGGTCAGTACTTATTCCCAATGCTAGTGCTTGTTGTTGGCTTCCACGGTGGCTTCCTTCTGTCTGCTGTTCTAGCAGGCGCGGCACTACTGATGATGTTGTTTGTTCGTAAAGGCCTTGTTGAAGCAAGTGCTGAAATCGACCAGCAACCAGTAAGCACTAAAAACTGGGCTGCTTTCCTAGGCTTATCTGCAGCAATGATCGGCTTAGTATTTTTCATGTTCTCTAACATGGATATTGGCCAAAACATCGTTTACGCGATCGGTGCTGCAGCCATTATCTACTTTGTCTCTTTGATGGTGAAATCAAAGAAATCAGACATGCTGAAAATGGGCACCATCTTAATCATCACATTCCTGACTACATGTTTCTTCGTGTACTACGGCCAAATGATGACATCGATGACAATGGTAGCAATCAACACCATGCGTGGTGACCTATTTGGCTTCATTCCTGTTGCACCAGAAGCGTCAATGGCAATGAACCCACTATGGTGTATGGTCGCTGGCCCTATTATCGCGGGTATCTTCTCTAGCCTAGAAAAGAAAAACATCAACTTCTCTACAGCAACGAAAGTAGGTTTCTCTTTCATCCTGACGGCTATCGCTTTTGGTATCCTGACAATGGCCGTGACTACCGTTGGTGAAGACGTTCTGATTCGCCCTGAAGTATTCCTAGCGATCCATTTCTTCCTAGCATTCGGTGAAGTAATTGTGGGCTCTATGGTAGTGGCGTTCATACTATCTGTGGCACCTAAGCACATCGAGAACTTCTCTGTAAGCTTATTCTCTGTAGCAATCGCACTATCAGGTATCGTTGGCGCGGTATTCTCAACGTCAATTGCACTAGAGAAAGGTCAAGAGATCACACAAGAGATCGTTCAAACAGTTTACGGCGACTACTTCCAAATGCTGACAATTCTTGCGGTAGTAATGGTAGGTATTGCAATGGGTGCATCTTTCATTATTCGTAAGATGCTAGAAGCAGCAAAAGCCGCTGATGAAACGATTGAACTAGAGCAAGCAAACAACTAATTCTGTTCGCTGAGCCAAACTAATCCTAAGAGCCCTTTAGTTTTCTAAAGGGCTCTTTTTTTGTCGGTTCTATTTCTTAATAGGATCTGTCGTATAAGTAGGTAGTACATGTGTAAATCAAAGTAAATGATAACTATTAGTATTGAGTGTTTTTTAGTTCAGGATTATGATGTGGAAATCAAAATCTAAGAGATCCTTATATGAGCAAACCTAGCCCTATCACATTAACCGTTACTCAAACCTCAACAATTACTCCAAACATGCAGCGCATAACGCTTAGCGGTGAGGGATTAAGTAAATACCCAACAGAATGTGCCGGCGGCTACATCAAGCTTTTATTCTCGCCACTCGGCACGACTGATTTAAGCCAACTAAACGAAGGTGAGCGCCCAACCATGCGCACTTACACCATTCGTCAGTACAATCCTGTAGAACAATGGATTGAAGTTGATTTTGTTCGCCATATCACTACAGATTTGCAATGTGGTTTTGCGGCTCGATGGGCAATGAATGCAAAAGTGGGTGACACGGTTTCAGTGGCTGGCCCAGGTTTAATTCAAGGTCTTAATCTAGAGTCAGACTGGTTCTTCTTAGTTGCAGACATGACCTCGCTCCCTGCACTTTCTGCAAAAGTAAAATCACTTCCAGAGCACGCAACAGGTCACGCTGTCATTCAGATCAATTCAGCATCAGACAAGCAAACACTTGAAGCGCCTCAAGGCATCAAAGTCACTTGGTTAATTGAAGATGAAACCTCAGAATCCCTTTCACAAACGGTTCGCAATTCAGAATGGTTAGACGGTCAGGTTTCGATTTGGACAGCGTGTGAATTTGAAAGTATGCGCGAGCTGAGACAATACTTCCGAAACGAAAAAGAAGTCGCGAAAGAGAACATCTACATTAGCAGTTATTGGAAGCGTGGCGTCACTGAAGATGGCCACAAAGTGTTGAAGCAACAAGATGCTCAAGCTTTAGCGGGTTAAGCCTGTTACTGCATACATCTTTTTGCTAGAGAAATAGAAAACGCCATAAATAGAAAACGCCCTTAGCGAAATTCATCTCGTTAAGGGCGTTTTAGTTTGAATCCGATGAAGATCAAAGCCGAAGTGTAAGATTAAATACTCTCCCCCACTTCAATCTCGTAACCGAGATCCAGCTTCGCTACCCAGTCATTGTTGCCTTGTAAACGCGCTACAACTTGCTCAGCAGCGACTTTACCGATCTGCTCCCTAGGTGTTACGACAGTCGCTAAACGCGGCGTCATCGCCACTGTGATATCGTGTCCGTGGAAACCTGCAATCGCCATCTGCTCGGGTACTTGAATACCACGTCGTACACACTCGTAAAAAGCACCAATCGCTAAATCATCGTTAGTACAGAAAATGCCATTCACTTCAGGGTGTTTCTCAAGTAGCTCACCAATCAGTTTTGCACCAAGAGTAAACGAGGAAGCGTCTTCCGTTTGCAGTGTCACAGGCGTTTTGTCGGCTTCTTGCATCGCATGCTCATATCCCGCCATTTTCAAGCGAGTACGTTCATCCATTCGAGCAGCCAAATAAGCGATATTGGTACGCCCTCGATCGAGCATGGTTTTAGTCATCGCTCTAGCCGCTTCGAAATTATCAAAGCCAACCGCTTGTTCAATTCTTGGAGACACCGAATCCATAATCTCAATCACAGGGATAGAAACGGTTTGGAGCATTTTACGCGCTCTATCGGTGTGCACGTTTTCTGAAAGGATAATCGCATCAACGTTGTAAGAAAGCAGTGAAGCGATGCTCTGCTCTTCCAGTTCAGCGCTATAGCCATAGTGGGCAATCATGGTTTGGTAGCCTGCGGGCGCTGTGACTTGTTCAATGCCACGGATAACTTCAGCAAAAACTTGGTTGGTTAACGAGGGAACCAAAACACCAATCGCATTGCTTTTTGCATTGGAAAGAATGTCTGGCGCACGATTAGGAATATAACCTAGCTCGTCTACTGCAGCGCTGATCTTATCGCGCAGAGCTTCTGATACTTGAGAAGAGTCTCGTAGGCAGCGACTGACGGTCATCTTAGTGACACCAACGAGGTTGGCAACATCTTGTAATGTGGGACGTTTTTTCTTATTCGACATAATTAGTAATTATTATTTTTGAGTTATGTTACTGGTAACAGTGTATCCGACTGACGTGGAATTTGAAGCCTAATTTAGTAAAATGTTGATACAGCGTCATAATTACAAACGCCCTCTTGTTGAGGGCGTTATTGATTGTTTAAGCGTTCACTTTTACTTCCGTTCTTGGAGACTGACTCCAAGTCACGTGAAACTTTTCAGCTTCATCTCTATCGACTCGCGAATAAGTATGAGAGCCAAAATAGTCACGTTGCGCTTGCAGCAGATTTGTAGGTAACACCTCACAACGTAATGAGTCGAAGTAACTCAGAGCAGAGCTGATTCCCGGCATCGGCACACCATATAAGGCCGAATTAGCCACAGCAATACGCCAAGCCAACTCACGCTCTTCCACTGGTTTGATGAAAGTCTCATCAAACAACAAGTTCGCCAACTCACTATTTTGTTGGTAAGCCGACGTGATACTTTGCAAGAAAGCAGCACGGATAATACAACCCGCTCGCCAGATCTTAGCTATTTGAGTGAAGTCTAGGTTCCAGCCTTCTTTGTCTGACGCTGTTTTCAACAAGTCAAAGCCTTGAGCATAAACAGACAGCTTGGCGCAGTAGAGAGCGTCATGAAGCTCAGAGACTACCTCCGCTTTGTCCAACTGGCTGGCATCCACAATATTGCCTTTTAGAAGCTGACTCCCTTGAATACGTTGTGATTTTTGACCGCTCATTGCACGAGCATAAACCGCCTGTGCGATGGTTGGTGTTGGGCAACCTTCTTGCAGGCTATTAACAGCCGTCCACAAGCCAGTACCTTTCTGTCCTGCTTTATCAAGCACAACCTCAACGAACGGCTTACCCGTTACAACATCTTCTTGTTGAAGAATGTCGGCGCTGATTTCCATCAGGTAACTGTTGAGAACACCTTGATTCCACAGCCCAAAGACTTGACCAATCTCTTGAGCTGGCATGTCCAGAACATCACGCATGAAATGATACACTTCGCAGATGAGCTGCATATCGGCGTATTCAATGCCGTTGTGCACCATCTTAACGTAATGACCGGTGCCAGAAGGGCCAACATACGCCGCGCACGCCTCACCCACTTCAAATTGAGCAACGGGTAAACCGTTCATATCCACTTTAGCAGCAATCGCTTCCCACATTGGTTTTACATATTGCCAAGCAGACTGGTCACCACTCGCCATCAGCGCAGGGCCAACACGCGCTCCTTCTTCACCACCCGAAACAGCGGTACTGAAGAAACGAAGCTTACCTTTGTAATTATGTTCACGTGTCTCGGTATCAGTCCACAAGCTGTTGCCCGTATCGATAACAATATCGTCGCTCTCCAAACCTGCATCAAGCAGATTATTTACGACGATATCGACCGGCTTTCCTGCAGGAACCGATAACGCAATAACACGCGGTTTTGCTATGTTCTGAAGCACATGTTCAAGGCTAGTGCCTTTGGTGAACTGACCTTTACCTTCAAAGGATTCATTAAGCTGCTTCGCTTCTGAATTTGCGCGATCGACGTTGTCAGCGTTTAAATCAAAACCCGCGACGTTGAATCCATTGTCGAGTAGGTTGAGCGCTAAGCTTTTGCCCATCACACCTAAACCAATCATCGCGATGTCATTTTTTATCTGAGTCATGGTTTAGCCTATCTGCTTAATTTGTTTAAGTGCACTTTCTACGACTTGCTCAACATCTTGCGAGATATCGACAAATAACGCTTCATCTAGCTCCGGTTCAACCAAGGTTTCAAACTGGCTTTTCAACATCTCTTGACCATTAAAATAATGATTTTCACGAGCTTTGTGACGATTCCAAATCGTATCGAAACTACCCTGTAGATAAACAATCACCAAGTCTTCATTGTTGTTGCGCAGAATATCGCGGTATTGCGGCTTTAGTGCCGAACAAGCGATCACAGCGCTTGGTTGTTCAATATATTGCTTATTCAGTGTTTCCAGCCATCCTTGACGATCTTCGTCTGTCAGCGGAATACCTTGACGCATCTTTTCTACATTGCTTTGCGGATGGAAGTCATCTCCATCAAAAAACTGGAGCGTTAATGCTTCTGCGATACGGCTACCAATCAGGCTTTTTCCGCATCCAGATACGCCCATCACGAGTATTTTTTTGCTTTTCATAAGGCAAGCCTTCCCTAAGCCCCAACCAAAACTGGGGCTGACAATCGAATCTAATAGTTAAACTTGTGTTGTTGCGGTTCGGTTCCTGACGCTAAGTCTGGTCAGGAACCTTCGCTGTTATTGCCACCAAAGCGCGAGTTGTGGAAAGACGATAACCAAGCCTAAAACCAACACTTGAAGTGCAATGAACGGCAGTAGTGACGTGAATATCTCACCCAAGCTGATGTCTTTTGGCGCTACCGATTTCAGATAGAACGCCGCAGGGCCAAATGGTGGTGATAAGAAAGACACCTGCATGTTTAGACAGAACACAACACCAAACCAAACTGGGTCGAAGCCAAGGCCAGTAATGATTGGAACGAAGATTGGCATTGTCAAAAGTGCTACACCGACCCAGTCAAGGAACATGCCAAGCACTAGCAAGATAGCCATCATGATTAACAGCGTAACCATTGCGTTGCCGCCACTTAGCGCAAGGATGGTTTCTTCAACAAAATCAATACCGCCCATCAGGTTGTAGATACCAACCAGAGCACTTGCACCGATACCAATCCACATGATCATGCCGCAAGTACGCATTGTTGCCATGGCACTCTCTTTCAGCATGTTGTAGTTCAGCTCACCACGGATTAGTGCACTGATCATAATACCAACCACACCCAAAGCAGAAGCTTCGGTTACTGAAGCGATACCTGTGTAGATACTGCCTAGAACGGTTGCTACTGAAAGCAGCGGGAAGAACAGAGCCTTGAAGTAGCTAGGTTGATTAGCGATGTCTTCTTCTGTCTCATCATCACTCGGAATCGGCGCAAGAGAAGGGTTTAGCTTACAACGAATCAATACGTAGCCGATGTAACAACCCGCGAGGATAAAGGCAGGTAAGAAAGACGCTTTAAACAAATCGCCAATTGATACACTGGCTGTCATGCCATAGATGATCAGTACGATACTTGGCGGAAGCATGGTGCCTAGCGCGCCACCCGCACAGGTTGTACCAATAGCAAGCTTACGGTCATAACCCAAGCGAAGCATTTGAGGCAGAGCAAGAATACCAAGTAGTACGGTTTCACCACCGATAACACCTGACATTGACGCCAATAACACGGCTACCAATAAAGTTTGTACCGCAACACCGCCGCGAACCTTACGGCCAACCGATTTCATGGCATCAAACAGGTCTCGTGCGATACCTGAACGGTCTAAGAGCGCTGCCATCAATACGAACATTGGGACGGCGAGGAATACATAACCAGAAGCAAAGCTGTAAGTTCGGCTCGCAATCAAAGGCAAGGCATCAGGGCCGAACCAACACAAGGTGAAGAAGATCGCCACGAAGCCTGTTACGAAGGCCAGCTGCATACCAGTGAGTAACAAGCCAATCATCATAACCAGCATGAGCAAACTGCCCCATGCGATACCAATAGAAGATAAATCAAACATCGTCACTCTTCCTTAGACCCATCAACTCTTGGATTAGGTGCAATACAAATTGGACAACAAGAACACACAAAACGACAAAGATCAGACCTTTAAGCAGCGCAGGATAAGGCGCGTTTAACACTGAGCCTGATGTCTCAAGACGAAATTCCCCCCAAGGTGCAAACCACGCTTCTTCTGCAGTGAAGTAAGCTGCGTAAGCGAGCATGCCTGCAAAGGCCAAACCAACAATGTGATGAACAAGATTAAGATACTTACGTGTTTGGTTAGACACTGAATCGTAGATAAGAACAACACGTACATGTTTATCAGCCGCGAAAGCGTAGATGCCGCCGATAATGAATAATGAACCACCGATAAATGAAGCCGTCTCGTGCACCCAAGTGGTTGGAGCGTCAAATGCATAGCGCATCACAACTTCGTAAAATGAAATCAATACAGTGAAGATAAATAACCAGCTAACTAAGTTACTGAATTTTATGATAAGACGATCAAGACCGTTTCTTGGCTTTTCATCGTTTTCAGCTGGTGCGTGAGGGATTTTGTCTGTCATGGGCCAAATTTCCTGGGAGAAAACGGGAGAGCAATGCCCTCCCCCATCAATAAGCTAAGTTTGAATTACAGTAAGCCGTTCTCTTCTAGGAACACGGTAACTGAGGTGTAAACTTTCTGTGCGTTATCAGAGCGCTCTGCAAATACTTTCCATTGACCTTTTGCGATCTCACGGAACTTCTTACGCTCTTCTTGAGACCAGTCATGAATCGTGATTTCTGGGTTCGCTTGTGCTTCTTTAACTGCTGCTTGGTCAGCCATCTTCAGCTGAGTTGTCATGTCGTAAGAGAAGTCACGAACTGACGTTTGTAGAATCGTTTGTAGATCAGCTGGCATCTTGTCCCACTTCTTCTGAGATACAGAGATATCGATAAGAGGCAGTGAGTGGAAGCCCGGTTGAACTGGGTGAGTAGCGATATCGTTCATGCCCGCTTTTTGGTTGGTAGAGAATACTGTGTAGTCCGCAGCATCAATTACGCCCTTGCTTAGACCGGTAAATACTTCAGAGCCCGGAAGGTTTACTGGAGTCGCACCCGCTGCTGCGAACACTTGTTGTACTAGACCTTCAGGTGCACGTAATTTAAGACCTTTAAGATCCGCGACACCGTCAATTGGCTTTTTAGAAATGAAAGACTCAACACCTGTTGTTGAAGCACCAACGAACTGAACACCGTAAGGCTTGTAAAGCTCAGTCATTAGCTCGTTACCGCCACCGTAGTTCATGTACTGAAGCAGTTGTGTTGTGTCTGACCATGCACCAACCATGTTACCGATAAGACCAAATGCTGGATCTTTACCAGAGAAGTAACCTGTTGCTGTGATGTGACCATCTAGGATGCCCATTTTGATCGCGCCTAGCGTTTCTGTGTGCTTAACCACAGCGCCTACAGGCAAAAGATCGATATCAATACGTCCGTTAGACATCGTCTCTACGCGCTCAGCCCACTTCTGCTGAACTTTGAAGTTCAAGTCACCAGAAGGGTCTGAAGATTGAATTTTAAGTTTAAAGTCCGCAGCCATTGCTGAAGTAGCAAATAGACCAGTGAGGGAGGCAGCAATCAGCGTTTTAGTCAGAGCTTTCATTTGGGTATCCTTATGAGTTTCACAGAGTCCGGTTTGTAATTATATGTTACCGGTAACGTTGAGATGGATGTTACCGGTAACTTTACAGCCTTGTCTATGAGAAGGATCACATCTTTAACATTAGTAAAACGTTTGCTATCAATAAGAAAAATGCGACTGAAAAGTCACATTATAGGTTGGAGGTAGGATTTAATTTCTTTTTAAGTCAGTGAGATAACTAAACCTGCAATGATGAAAACGACGCCTACACCGCATGTAACGTGCCACTTTTCCTTTAAAAAGTAGATCCCCATCACTACGCCGAAGATGATACTTACTTGCCTAAGTGCCACAACCAAGCTGACGTTCTCAGTCATGGTCATCGCAAACAACACCAAACCATAAGTCGAAGCCATCATGATGCCGGCCACTGTGGCTTTCTTTCGCAGTATCCAAGCATTAGTAAACTCGATTCTTTGGTTGGTTACGAATAACCAAACACTCAGCGGAATCACAATCGCCCAAAACTGAATGCCTAGGTAGAAAATCGCGGTGTGCTTGTTAGTAATGGTGGGTGTACTTAGAGGCTCTAATAACAGAAGCGCCTCTTTATCAATGATGGAATAGCCCGTGGTACCAATAGCGGCGATTAACGCCCACAACACGCCAAGGTTCAGATATGCTTTTAACCTAAGATCTGAAAACTGCTTTAGTGGTACAAACATACAGCCTAAGGTTATTAAAGTGAACCCAATCCATTGATTCGCTGACAATTCATAGCCGATCAACACCGTGCCTAAACCTACCATCAACACAGGCAGTGCTCGTGCCATTGGGTAAATAACACCGATATCAGCTTGTTTATAGGCCGCACCTAACCCAATCAAATAGATGATTTGACAGATCCCACTCAAGAAAACCAGTTGCCAGAATGGAAGTGAGATATTTGATAGCCCTACACTGTGAACATACCAGATCAAGTAAGGCGTTAATATCGCTGCGGCGGCAAAGCCAGAGGCTAAGAAGAATGACGAACCCGATCCTTGATTAGATTTACCTAGAACGTTCCAACCCGCATGAAGCAAAGCCGAAATAATCACGATTACAATGGCAGAGAATTCCATTTCATTCCTAAATTATTGATGAATTAGCACAACGGCTGACAACCGGTGATAAAAAAGGCCTCGGAATAAGAGACCTTTGATCGTTTCAATTGGGCAATACTGCATAATTGCAGATATGCCAGCATTCTAAAGTATGACTAGCGCTCTAGCTGTGCTATCGACTCAATGCTGATCGCATCATGACGCCAATACTCAATATCGCAGTCAATCAAATCACCGTTCTGATTGTAGTTAACACGCTCAACCACCATCGCTGGAGACCCAGACGTCGCACGCAGAGCTTGTGCTGTTTCGCCAAGTAAAGACGTTGTGCTTACTCGGTAACGGATCTTCTGATACACCACACCAAAGTGTTCTCGGTAGATGTCAGTCAATGATTTAGACAAATCATAGTCCAGCAAGTTGGGGAACAGCTCAGGTCGAATATAGTTCGTCACATACACAACCGGCCTGTCTTCAAGGTAACGAACTCTATCTACACGATAAACATCCGAAAAAGGTTGAAGCTCAAGAAGCCTAGTTGCTTCCTTGGTTGCTAACATGCCTTTCGCTGCCACTAATTCTGTTTTCGGCTTACGATTCTGCGACAAAGCCATATTAGTGAAGTTCAGCGTTTGCGTTGGGTCGTAGCGCAGTGGAGCTGGAGAGATAAACCAACCACGGCGGTCTTCTCGATAAATGCGCCCTTCAGCTTCAAGTGAAGACAAAGCTTCGCGCAAAGTAACTCGTGTCGTATCAAACGATTCAGCCAGTTTACGTTCTGCAGGCAACTTCTGTCGTGGCGTTAACATCCCCGACTCTATCTGCTCTACGATGACGTCTTTAATTTTTACGTACTGCACTTCATTTCCTTTCATTCTTGTTCTTGTCGTCAGCCATTCCTTGGCCAACTGCAATATAAATTGGTTCGCTAGCGTTTACGCCAAGCTTGGGTGCGCTTCTCGAATAACTTGTTGATTAACATATGAATCAACTTCGCACTCGCCGCAGATATCATGATCATCACCGCCATGGCGGCTGCTGCACCGGTCTGCCCCGCATCGTCCATATTCAATACTGAAACTGACGCAGGTATCGTATCGGTAGAATACAAGAATACTACCGCAGATGTCGTGGTAAGTGCATTAATAAACAGGTATGTCGCAATATCTAAAATCGCAGGCAGACAAACGGGCACCGTCACCTTAAAGAACAACTTGTATTGCGGTAGGTTAACTGAGGCCGCAGTTGCTTCAATTTCGTCAGGTAACTGCTTTAATGCCGTTAACGCCGTCATGTGTCCTACGGTGTAGTAATGAACCACGGTGTTGATAACCAGAAACGCCATCGTGCCATACAAGAAGTTAAGTGGGTTGCTCAAGTCATTGAAATAGAAGATATACCCCAAACCCAACACCATCCCCGGAACCGCCATCGGCACAACGCTGAGCATCTGCATTGCCTGACGAACTGGACCGAACGCTCTGCCTTTCTCAATGCCGTACGCACCTAGGAAAATCAGAACCGTACCGATAATAGCAGTCCAAGCACCGAGCGTTAGAGAGTTGAAGAACGGCGTCCAACCGTAGGTACTCATTTCTGCGAAGTTGTAGTTATTCAACGTGAGCGCTTTGTTCCAAGGCCAAAATGTGACCATAGAACCGTATATCGCCATACCCAACACGATAACCACAGCAGCAGAGATGATGGTGCAGTAAAGGAAACACATGCCATCACGCATGGTATTTGGTTCTGGTTGGTACGCGACAGAACGAGTATCAAACAAGCTCTTCTGTTTCTTTTGAACCCAGCGGTCAACGGTAAACGCAAGCAACGCAGGCAATAGCAGCAAGATACTGGTTACCGCACCCATAGAGAAGTTCTGTTGACCAACCACCTGCTTAAAGATGTCAGTCGATAGCACGTTGTAGCTACCACCTATCACCTTTGGCACACCAAAGTCACAAACCACCAGCGTAAACACAACGATCAGAGTGCTGATCAAGCCGTATTTTGCCGCAGGTAACGTCACCATAAAGAAAGTTTTTAACGATGAAGTATTGAGTGCTCGAGCTGCCTCATAAAGGCGAGCGTCAGAGGTTCTTAATGAGGTGGTCAGAATCATCAAAGCGTGTGGAAACGTCCAGAATATCAAACCCAGTGAGATACCAATCAAGCCATAAACCGAGTTGCCACCCAAGACTTCTTTAGCGATACCTTGGTTACCAAATAAGAAGATAAGACTGATTGCTGGAAGCAGCGACGGAGCAAGAATAGGCGCAGAACCCAGTACTTGAAAAAGCCCCTTAAAAGGCATGCATGAACGAGTTAGCGCATAAGCATAACCAAACGCCAAGACACCCACGACAACGGTCACTAACAACCCGAGCGTGAAGGTATTGCCCACCGACTGCCACAGGCTTTGAGACGCAAAATACGTAGCGAAATTCTGTAAGCCTACAAATTCACCATCTGCGTTCTGAACACTCTTTTCCAACATTGCCCACAGTGGCATCAGGATAAACAACGTCATGACCACAGACAAAAAGGCCAACAGCCCAAACAGAATTACGTTGTCTTTGCTTAACCGAGCCAGAAAAGGTTGTACTCGTCGTTGAATTAGCAGCTTAGATTGCATCATTTGAATCGATTCCATGATTGTTTACGCCGCCTCGTCTTTCATCACTTGCAAGCTTTTCGATGGGTAAGCTCTCAGACCTTCTTGATCGAATGCAACGTAACGAATATCACTGCGACGCAGCTTCAATCGGTTGAACTCTTTGACGGGTACATCCACGATGATCTCTTTCGCCGTTGAGTCATGTTGCAACTCGCACTCCACGCGATAAAACGCCCCTAAGAATTCGCTTGATACGATTCTCACTGGCAAGGATTCACTAAAACGATCAACAAACTGGATTTGCTCAGGACGAACCGCGATATCAAACATATCACCCTGCTTTGGTGTCAGGTTGTCTAACCCAGGCAATGGCAACATAGACTCAGCAATACGCATCTTGCCTTGAGCTGCTACAGAAGCTTGAATAAAGTTCATACTGCCGACAAACTCAGCCACAAAACGACTGACGGGTTTTTGGTAGATCTCTTGTGGAGCGCCCACTTGCTCGATAATACCGTGATTCATTACCACAATGCGGTCAGCCATGGTCAAAGCTTCATCTTGATCGTGCGTCACCATAATCGTGGTGATGCCCAATTTACGCTGCAATTGACAGATCTCGTCGCGCAGGTGTGTTCTTACTTTTGCATCCAATGCAGAAAGCGGTTCATCAAGGAGTAGCAGACCTGGAGACAAAGCCAAAGCACGAGCCAAAGCCACACGCTGCTGCTGCCCACCAGACAATTGATTTGGGAATTTCTGACCAGACGTCGGTAAGCCGATGGTCTCTAACCAAGACTCAACCGTCTCAAGAGCTTCTTTGGTCGACATGCCTTGGTTTTTAAGGCCAATCGCAATGTTTTCTTCCACAGTAAGGTTCGGGAACAAAGCGTAAGACTGGAACACAATGCCAAAGTCGCGCTTTTCTGGTGGTAAGAAGGTCGTATCCTTACCGTTCTGCTCAATAGAACCTGAAGTAGGTAAATCTAAACCTGCAATCGCACGTAATAAGGTGGTTTTTCCACAGCCAGATGGGCCAAGGAAGCAGACGAACTCGCCTTTATCTATCGATAGGGAAATGTCTTTTAACGCTGTGAATTGGCCAAATTGCTTTACAACGTTTTCAATATTCAAATAAGTTTGGTTGCTCATACTACAGCACTCTCTATATGGTATATACCAAATTTAAACTGAGAACATTGCAGTTAAGTGACAAATTTATAGAAGCTAAATGACAGTTATATTGCAGATATAATAAGCATTAAAGATCATTATTTGTTCAGCATTGAAACTTAATTCAACGTTGAAAGCCCTCAATGACTTGCCCAAAGATCACTGAGAGCCCAAATGTAAACTTCTAATTTAAACGCTAGATTAATCTATGATTTAACCTTGTCGGCTTTGCCCGCCGCACCAGCCAGCTTTGCCAATTGCTTATCCAGCCACAATGGCGTTTTACCAGAATCTTCCGCGTTCTCTTTTCTTCGTACCGCGTCACGCACCATCATCGCACCTACCCAACGAAATGGCTCTGGCGGGAAATGCCCAAGCGGTCCGTTGGTTAATCCGCAACAGGTCCAAGCGTTATCAGCTCCAAGTACCATAGATGAGAGAATCTTTCCGCCCATACGAGTTTGAGCCACACCATTACCTGAATAACCAAGCCCATAATAGATGTTGCTTTGGCCTTTCAGATTACCGAAAAATGGCAATCCGGTGACCGAACGATCTGAGCCGCCCGACCAGTTGTAATCGAATTCATTCTGCTCCAGTTTAGGGAACAATTTCTGGAAAGATTGACTGAGAATCGGTAGGTAGTTAGTCGTTTGGTTGAACATGCTTTCAACCTGATTCGCAAACGAGAATTTATTGCCGCCTTTGCCCAACATGAGTCGTCCATCCTCAGTGTCACGGTAGTAATGAACAAAGATACGTGAGTCCACTACCGCCGCTCCTTTTTCGGGACCAAACTGCTTGAGTTTTTCTGGAATAGGCTTAGTCACTACCATGTCAGACGAGACGACCACAATGCTGCGTTTGAACTCTTTAAAGTGATCGAGCATCCATGCATTGAGCGCTAAGATCACTTTATCGGAAGTTATCGCCCCACCCTTAGTTTGGACGAGAGCTGGTGAGCCGTAATCAAGAGAAGTCATTTCTGTATTTTCGTAAATTTCGACACCCAATTCGATCGCAACGCGGCGTAAACCTCTCGCCAATAAAGCTGGCTGAACGCTACCCGCAGCTTCTGAGTAGTAACCTTCAATGTGGCGATCCGACCCCGCTTTATCAGCTAAGGACTGATCACACTTCTTCCAGCTATTGATACCCTGCTTAACCAACTCATTAACGATAGGCTTCATTCCGCCCTTTTGAGATTCATTGGTTGCCGTGTAGTAAGTGCCACTTCTATAAAGATGCGCATCGATTTTATGCTCGTTACAGAAAGCTTCGATCTCGTAAATTACCTTTTCAGATTCCTTAACCAGCCATTTGGCTTGCTCTTTTCCATAGAGTTTTTTCAAGGTTGGATATTTGGTTGACCACGTCAGCATACACCCGCCGTTCGCCCCAGAAGCTCCGCTACCACATAGGCCTTTTTCAATCACGACAACATGCTTTTCGGGTTGCTGTTGTTTGATTAAAATCGCCGTCCATAAACCCGTATAGCCACCGCCAACAATGGCGATATCACAGTTGACGTCTTTTTGGAGCGGCTTAGCCGAATCTAACCCCGCATTGATGTTGCCAAACTCTTGTTCCAACGCTTGCTTGAACCAATATGAGTAGTGCTTTGTCATTTGTTGTACCTTACTTAAAACCTAAAGGCGTAAAACTAAAAAAGGAAGACCGAAGCCTTCCTTTACTGATTTCTAACTTCTAATGAACTAAATAGTTAATTAACTGAATAGATCGTCAGATTAAGATTTTGGCTCTGATTTAGCATCAAACTTCTCAGACCATGTTTTTAGAACATCAGCACGTTCGCTGCCCATGCGAGCGAAGTCCATTTTTGCCATGTTCTTTTCTACATTCGGGAAGTTCTCTGCTTTGCCTGTCACATCTTTGTGACCAACAACTGGGTACATTTCGATGTAAAGTTCATTCGCTGCTTTAGAGATAGACCAATCGATAACACGTTGCGCTGCATCCGAAGGCTTAACAAGGCCTACCGCTTCAGATTCCCAACCGATACCTTCAGGCGTAATCACAGAAAGCGGCGCACCTTGAGTTTTCAGCCTTGCACCGCGGCTCGCCATAGAAATACCGATAGCCACTTCACCCATACCCGCTTGAACACATGGCTTAGAACCAGAGTGCGTGTAGTGAGCGATGTTTTGATCTAGCTTCTGCATGTAGTTCCAACCTTGGTCTTCACCCATGTTTTGTAACCAAGCCGAAACCTGCATGTAGCCCGTACCAGAAGATGCTGGGTTTGGCATTGCAATGTGGCCTTTGTAGATAGGCTTCGTTAGGTCATCCCAAGATTTAGGTGCAGGTAGGTTCAATTGCTTAGCAACGACTTCATTGAAACAAACCGCATTGAAGAATGCATCGTTGCCATACCAAGCTTGAGTAGATTGCGGATCGTTAAGGTTTACACGCAACTCTTCTACACCTTGAGGTGTGTAAGGCTTGAGAATGCCCTCTTCTTTAAGCAAAGCCATTGAAGAACCCGCAAGGCCCCATACTACTTCTGCACGAGGGTTGTTTTTCTCGGCCAATAATTTTGCCGTCATGATCCCTGTTGAATCACGAACCCATTTGATGTTGATGTCTGGGTTTTCACTTTCAAATGCGTTTTTGTATTTCGCTAAAATGTCAGTTTCAAAAGCTGTGTAAACCGTCACTTCCTGTGCTGCATAAGCATTACCAGCTAGTAGAGTAACTAATGCTGCAAGTGATCCTTTCATAAAACGGTTTTTCATCATTTTCTCCAGTCAGGCCCGATGCCAAGGTTAGGAATTGCCAAGGTTAAAGTTGTTAAGGCTAGAAGCTCCATCTAGAGGCTTCTATATCCATAAATTCATTTAGGTTATTAGCACAGACCCTCACATTGGTATGCACCAGATTTCGAGTATTAAGCTAACTGGCTTTTATGACGATTAAATGAACAAAAAATGGCAATTTAAAGATCGGGAAATTTCTCAACACAAGTGACAAATTTGAATATGAAGCTTTTGTGAAAATAACGTTTGGGCTATTTACGACGGTTTAAATTGGTTGTTAAAGTAACCGCAAATATTGGTATAGTCCAAAATGCAAATAACGAGAATTGAACATGAGAAACGAATACTTACTGCTGACACCGGGTCCTCTATCTACTTCTGAAACCGTTCGCCAAGCGATGCTAAAAGATTGGTGTACTTGGGATGACGAGTACAACAAAGACGTTGTTGAAGTAATTCGTAGCAAGCTTGTGACTTTGGCGACTAAGCAGGCGGGATATACAAGTGTATTAATGCAAGGCAGCGGCACTGCTTCAGTTGAAGCAACAATCGGTAGCGTTATCTCTAACAACGGTAAACTTCTTGTTGTTGATAACGGTGCGTATGGTGCTCGTATTGCTCAAATCGCAGACTATTTAAACATTCCATGCCATGTCGTTTCCCCAGGTGAAACATCACAGCCTGACTTGAACGAAATGGAAACGGCATTGGCCATGGATTCAGACATTACTCACGTTGCGATTGTGCACTGTGAGACCACCACTGGCATGCTGAATCCAATTGAAGACATTGCCAAATTGGCAAAACAGCACAACAAAACCGTCATTCTTGATGCTATGTCTAGCTTTGGCGGCATCCCGATGGATATTGCTGACTTAGGCATCGACTACATGATCAGCTCGGCAAACAAGTGTATTCAAGGTGTGCCGGGGTTCGGCTTTGTTATTGCCAAGCAATCAGAACTGGAAAAGTGCAAAGGCCAAGCTCGCTCATTAAGCCTTGATTTATTTGACCAATGGCACTGCATGGAAAGCAACCATGGGAAATGGCGCTTCACCTCTCCGACTCATACGGTGCGCGCTTTCTACCAAGCTCTACTTGAATTGG
The DNA here is from genome assembly GCF_000272105.2 of Vibrio splendidus 12E03. Taxonomy (GTDB): domain Bacteria; phylum Pseudomonadota; class Gammaproteobacteria; order Enterobacterales; family Vibrionaceae; genus Vibrio; species Vibrio splendidus_I. The sequence continues at coordinate 15,458 of NZ_AJZD02000070.1, read as the reverse complement.
AACAAGAAGGCGGCATCGAAGCTCGTCATAGTCGCTACCAAACCAACCAAACCACATTGGTTGTAGGTATGCGCTCTCTTGGTTTTGAACCTCTGCTAAATGATGATCTTCATTCACCTATCATCACCTCTTTCTATTCTCCAACTCATAGCGATTACCAATTCAAGGCGTTCTATGACCGTTTGAAAGAACAAGGGTTTGTGATTTACCCGGGCAAGGTTTCAAATGCAGACTGCTTCCGGATCGGTAACATCGGTGAAGTGTACCCATCAGACATTGAAGCTCTCATTGGCGCAGTTAAGAATGCTATGTACTGGGATATCAAGTAATGACGATAACTAACCAAGAGCCAGTGGTGAACGCGGCGCACTTTCGAAGTGAAGGTGATGTGAACACCACACCAGCACGCGAAAAATGGAACGAATCACTAAACGATGACGCGACTCAAGCGATGTTAAAACGTGATTCTGACGTATTTCTTCATCAAGCCATGTCAACGCCTTGTCTAGATACACTTGAAGCCGCAGAAGGCATCTACATACAAGATACGTCAGGCAAGAAGTACATGGACTTTCACGGCAACAATGTTCATCAACTAGGCTATGGTCATCCCCACATCATCAATAAAGTGACTCAACAAATGGCGTCATTGCCGTTTTCACCACGTCGCTTCACCAATGAAACTGCGGTTCAGTGCGCTGAAAAACTCACACAGATCTGCGGTGGTGATTTGAATCGCGTGTTGTTTGCTCCCGGTGGCACATCAGTGATCGGCATGGCGCTAAAACTTGCTAGACATGTCACCAACAATTTCAAAGTAGTGTCATTGTGGGACTCATTCCATGGCGCGTCACTCGATGCAATTTCAGTAGGTGGCGAAGCTTGTTTCCGCGAAGGCATGGGGCCATTAATGGCTGGCGTAGAACGCATTCCACCCGCGGTTTCCTATCGTGGTGCTTTTCCCCTTAATGTCTCTTTATCGCGTTGCGGGCAAAACTCAGGCGATAACAATGATACGGCATGTGATGTGCACTACGCCGATTACCTAGAATATGTGATTGAAAAAGAAGGTGGCATTGGTGCCTTCATTGCCGAAGCAGTGCGTAACACAGACGTTCAAGTTCCAAGCAAAGCTTACTGGAAGCGAATCCGTGAGATTTGTGATAAGCATAACGTCATGTTGATCATCGACGATATTCCAAACGGTATGGGTCGTAGTGGCGAATGGTTCACTCACCAAGCTTTTGATATCGAACCTGACATTCTTTGTATCGGTAAAGGTTTTGGCGGCGGCTTAGTACCAATCGCAGCCATGATCACTAAAGACAAATACAACACGGCAGCGCAAGTTTCTCTTGGTCACTACACTCACGAAAAAAGCCCAATTGGTTGCGCGGCAGCACTCGCCACCATGGAAGTGATTGAGCAAGAAAACCTACTTGAAAAAGTACAAGCGGACAGCGCATTCGTGCGTGAACAGCTGCTTCAAATGAAAGAGAAGTACCCAGTCATTGGTGACGTTCGCGGCATCGGCCTGCTTTGGGGAGTGGAATTGGTCACTGACCATATCACCAAAAACCGAGCGTACGATGAAGCAGAAGCAGTACTTTACCAATGTCTGAACGATGGCCTGAGCTTTAAGGTATCACAAGGTAACGTGATTCAATTGAGCCCACCATTGATCATCAGCCGTAACGAGCTAGAAGCCGCTCTGTCTGTATTCGAAAAAGCGATAGCAAAAGTCTGCAAAGACTTTGAGTACCTTTAAACCATCATCTAACCAATAACTTAAAACAATCATTTGTCTCCCAGAACAACTTGAGCTGGGAGAGAACAGAAATAGGACACGACTATGAACACAACATCACCTATCCAAGCAGTTATCTTTGACTGGGCTGGCACTATCGTTGATTTTGGATCATTTGCTCCAACCAGTATTTTCGTTGAAGCATTCAGACAAGGTTTCGACTTTGATATCGACTTAGCAGAAGCGCGTGAACCTATGGGGATCGGCAAATGGGACCACATCCAAGCAGTGGGTGGAATTCCAGCTGTTGACGCTCGTTGGAAGGCTCAGTTTGGACGTTCGATGACAAGTGAAGACGTTGACGCGATCTACGCGGCATTTATGCCTCTTCAAAAAGCGAAAGTAGCCGACCACGCAGCGCCAATTTTAAACGCGATTGAAGTAGTGAATAACCTAAAAGATAAAAACGTAAAAATCGGTTCTTGTTCCGGTTACCCACGTGAAGTGATGGATGTTCTAATTCCTGCAGCAGCAGATTATGGCTATCGTCCAGACAACGTGGTTGCAACCGATGACTTACCTCAAGGTGGTCGCCCTGCACCATTCATGGCACTTAAAAACGTGATTGACCTAGGCGTAACAAACGTTGCAGCCTGTGTGAAAGTGGATGATGCAGCCCCGGGCATTGATGAGGGTCACAACGCAGGCATGTGGACGGTAGGTCTTGTGTTATCAGGCAACGAAGCAGGCTTAACGTATCAAGAATACTTAGATGCAGACGAAACAACACTGGCAGCAGCACGAGAAAAAGCGAGCCTTAAGCTAAACAAGTCAAACCCTCACTACCTAATCGATACCATTGCAGACCTACCAGGTGTCATTGCAGATATTGAAAAACGTTTGTTAGTTGGTGAACGCCCATAACGGTAATCCCCCAGATTCCTCAACCAAACATTCAGTACACATGAAAATGAAACCTCGTATTGCCTAAAAATGATACGAGGTTTCTTCTTTTCCAACATTTGAGACAGCAATTAATTGACAAAAACCTCTGTAAATAGCACCTTAAATATATAATTTTTAACAATTTCATTGACCATAATAAGCAACTGCACTAACAATGTAATAACAGTTCCAAGATAGGTTCGACCTGAATCTACGCCTTGAACGATCTACTGTTGCAGTGTCCCAATCAGTAAGTCGTCGCTTTAAAGGCTCATTCAGATAACAATAAGAGTTAATCCAAGGATAAGATTATGAAAAAATTGTCAAAAATCATGTGTGCTGTGATAGCTGCTTCAGGTTTCGCTGCTGCTCCATCAATTGCCGCAACGACATACGTAGGCGCAAAAGTTGGCATGGGTTGGCTAGATAGCGCTTGTATCGACAACATTGATTGTGAAGATGATTCAGTGGCGGGCGGTATTTACGGTGGTTACAACTTTACCGATAACATTGCTCTAGAATTGAATGCAGATTACTTAGGTGATTATGAAACCAGCTTTAACAACAACGGAGCGACTCAAAGATACAGCGATTCTATCGTAGCCATTTCTTTAAGCCCAATGTATCGACTAGCGATTAAACAAGAGTTTGATATCTTCTTTAAAGCAGGTCCTGCTTACATCATGCACGATGACGAAGACGACGTTGTTTTAGCCTTAGGTATCGGTGCCGAGAAACAGCTTTCAGACGATTGGGCGCTTAGAGTTGAATACCAATACTTCGATGATTTTGACGATAAGATTATCCAAGACCTTAACTCTAACCTTGTTACCATTGGTCTAAGCTACAATTTCGGTACAGGTAACACGACAGCTTCAGCCGCAACAGTAGCTACTGCGGCAGCGGTAACCCAGGCTCCAGCTGAACCAATTGCAGAACCTGAAGCCGTTGTAGTTGAAGAAGAGACTGTTGTAATTAAAGCGCAAACTGAAAGCTTCTCTCAAGGCATGTTTGAGACAAACAGCACTGAACTGTCAACTGAGGGTGAAACTGCTCTAATGCCACTAGTAGAAGTGCTGCAAACTTACCCTCAATCGTCAGTCAATGTAGTTGGTCACACCGATTCAACAGGTGCAGCTGAGTACAACATGATGATCTCTAAGAAACGTGCTGCCGCTGTAGCTGCATACATCGAAGAGCAAGGTATTGAAGCAGACCGTATTACTGCTACAGGTGAAGGTGAAGAAAACCCAGTAGCAACAAACGATACTGCTGAGGGTCGTGCTCAAAACCGTCGTGTCGACGCAACGATCCCTGGTTTCGAATACCAAGAAGAAGTACAAGTTGAAGAAGTTATCGTAGAAACTGCTGAATAACAGCACTCTACCTTAGCCGAAATAATAAGGGCGGAGCACTCAAAATGCTCCGCCCTTTTCTTTATCTGTCTTTCTAATAAGCCGTAAAGTAACGGCCCAAAGCCAAGCTGTACAATCCGAAAACTAAACGATTTCCCAGCTGTGAGTCATTTCTACGCCAGCACCTAACATTAGACATACTGAACAGTATTTTTCTAGCGAGTCAGCACATACTTTTGCAACTAACTCAGGATCAAGGTTGTCACCCGATACTTCAAAGTGAATGTTAATCACAGTAAAGATTTTTGGCGCGGTTTCACGACGTGTGGTATCCAGCTTTGCATTACAGCCTGTGATGTTCTGGCCTGCAGATTTCAAACCATCAACCACATCAACAGAACTACAACCACCAGCAGCCATTAACACCATTTCCATCGGGCTTGGCGCAGTAGCACCACCACTTCCATCCATCACGACAGAGTGACCTGATTGAGATTGACCTAAGAATTTAAAGCCTTCGACCCATTTAACTTCTGCTTGCATACAGTTCCTTAGATGACCGATAACCGCCATCACTGTCTATTATTTATTGTTAGTACCGACACCCTACTACTGGCGGCATTTATGAGCAAGATTTTCTCGATGACATATTTTTTTCATGAATGATGCAATTTTTTCCATCTAAAACCTGTCTCTATTCGTACATTCAAAATCGAATGAGAAGAACGTCAAGATGAGGTATCTATGAATAAATTATCTAAAATATTGGTATCACTCGTGGTTGCGCTACCACTGATTTCGCTGTTTGTAAGCCAGACTGGCACTGCCAATACAATGGATAAAACAGCTAATTCAGGTAAAAGTGAAATCGCGACACTGGCTGGTGGTTGTTTTTGGTGTACAGAATCCGACCTAGAAAAGCTGACAGGCGTCACTGACGTTATCTCTGGGTACTCTGGTGGTAAACTAGAAAACCCAACCTACAAACAAGTATCCTCAGGCAAGTCTGGTCACATCGAAGTGATCAACGTGACTTACAACCCTGATGTTGTTAGCTATGAACAGGTTCTTGACCAATTCTTCAGACACATCGACCCAACCGATGACAAAGGTTCATTTGTAGACCGAGGTCCTCAATATCGACCAGCTATTTTCTATCATAACCAAGCACAAAAAGATGTTGCTCAGAACTTCATGATGGAGATCGACAAAGCTAATATCTTTGGTGAACCACTAAAAACAGAACTGATTGAATTTGAAAAATTCTGGCCAGCGGAAGACTATCACCAAGACTATTACAAGAAGAGTAAAGTTCGTTATAACTACTACCGCTACGCATCAGGTCGTGACCAGTACTTAGATAAAATCTTCGGGGACGATAGAAAAGAGAATCCACAAACTATCCGTCAGATCATCGACAGCAAAAATGCGACAGCTAATGCTAAGACCTACGTCAAGCCGTCTGATGCAGAGATCAAAGCGAAGCTAACCGCACTGCAGTACGATGTAACACAAGATGACGCGACAGAACGCCCGTTTGATAACAAATACTGGGATAACAAACAGGAAGGTATCTACGTCGACATCGTTACTGGTGAGCCGTTGTTCTCTTCAAAAGACAAATACAAGTCAGGTACAGGCTGGCCGAGCTTTACACAGCCAATCAGCGAGGCTTATGTCATCACAACTACTGACTACAAACTGCTTTACCCAAGAACAGAGGTTCGCAGTAAGTTTGGTGATTCTCACCTGGGACATGTATTTAAAGATGGTCCAAAACCAACAGGGTTACGTTACTGCATGAACTCAGCCGCAATGCGCTTTATCCCTGCGGATAAATTAGCGGAAGAAGGCTACGAAGAATACGTTGAGATGTTTGAGGGCTAAGCATTCAGCAATTAACGGTCAGCCTACGACAACAAAGCCAGCATATCGCTGGCTTTGTTTTTATTGACAGAGCTTTATTTATCAGCCCGTGAACCTAATTAACCAGTCAACACCGTGTCTTCTGGATATTTCAACAAGGAAGGTTCTGGGCGAGCTAGCATATAAGCCAAGGTCAAAGGACCGATACGTCCAATCACCATAACAACAATCATGATGTATTTACCGAGCTCAGTCAGGTTTGCGGTTAAGCCAGCCGTTAAACCAACCGTTGCAAAGGCAGAAATCACCTCAAACATGACTCGATCAAACGCTGCCTTTTCAGTAAGCATTAACAAAAACATCGCGGTGGTTAATAGCGCCCCACTTACCACAATAATGGCCAACGACTTTGTTACCGCTTGCCAAGTCACAGTGCGCTTAAACATCACCACGTGCTTTTTCTGACGTAGGAAGGTCCATGTTGCGACAAAAGCGACTGCAAAGGTCGAAACCTTAATACCACCACCTGTTGAGGTAGAACCTGCACCAATCAACATCAGTACAATCATTACCAACAATGCAGGCTGAGTGTACTGAGACAAATCCACACTATTAAAGCCAGCAGTACGAGCACTAGCCGACTGGAAAAATGCGGCTAGCCACTGCCCTTGAGTCGATAATCCTTCCATGGTTGCTGAGTTATTTCTTTCCAACAGCCAGAACAATACCGTACCTACCAACAATAGAGTCGGAGTGGCGGTTAGCATAATCTTGGTGTGTAAATGAAGATGTCGAAAACCTTTACGCCAGTTACTCGATAGGTCGCCGACGACTGTGAAGCCTAAGCCACCGAAAATAAACAAACCAGCTAACGTGAAGATCACCAATGGATCATCAACAAAACTCATCATACTGTCTGAAAACAGTGCAAAACCTGCGTTGTTGAATGCTGATATCGCATGAAAAAGTGCATAAAAGCTACCCGTTGACCATCCCATCTCAGGCACCCAGCGGAAACAGAGCAATACAAAACCGATAAATTCAGCCACTAATGCAAAGATTATGATCTTCTTAACTAATTTGCGAAGGTTAATCTTACGATCTTGGCCAAGCGCTTCTTTCGCGAGTGCTTGTTGTTTAAGGCTTAACCGAACACCGAACATGTATAGCAGTACTGCAGATAAGGTCATCTGCCCTAACCCGCCGACTTGCATCAAGAACATCAGTAAGATTTTGCCCGCCAAGGTGAAATGCTCACCCGTATCGACAACACCCAAACCTGTCACACTGATCGCCGAGGTTGCTGTAAACAGTGCATCCGTAAAGCTTAGGCCTGTCACGGAGAATACAGGCATCGTCAACAATATTGCAGAGGGGATAAGTACGCCTAAGAAACTCGTAAGGATAATCTTAGGTTCAGAGCCTTTACGCGGCTTTTTATCACTCTTAAGCGTGTAGAAAGTACCTTTTCGTTTTAACGAATTCATACTGTTACCTTATTGCCAATTACCAATTGCGTAGCTTTCTAGATAAGGTCTCTTTCGGCCCAGCGATGATCACCACATCCCCAATTTCTAAACTCACATCCAATTCTGGTGCTTTAGTGAGGTTCGGTCCTCGCTTGAAGCCAAGTACCTCAACACCATTTTCTTTACACAGCTTAAGGTCGCCAAGTTTCTTACCCAACAGTTTAGAACCAATAACAATCTCCGTCATCGCCAAGCCGCTGCCAAGATCGATAAACTCAAGAACGCGTCTATCCAACATCTTGCGCGCAACACGAATACCCATATCGCGCTCGGGCATGATGATATGGTCGGCACCAATCTTAGAAAGGATCTTGCCGTGAAACTTATCGTTCGCCTTTACCCAAACAGCTTTTGCGCCTGACTCTTTTACCACCAGAGTAGTCAGAATACTTGAGTTAACATCAGAGCCAATCGACACCATCACCATGTCGTAATCGTCGAGTCTTAACTCTTTGACGGTCTCCTCGCTTGTACAGTTCGCAACAATCGCTTGTGAAACAAAAGCCGCCGCTTCTTTCACTCGCTCTTCATCAATATCGACGGCGAGTACCTGTGCGCCTGAACTTTGTAGCTCTTTGCAAACAGATAAACCAAATCGCCCTAAACCGATAACTGCATATTGTTTGTCGCTCATTTGAAATCCTGTTTAGAAATTTTAATTACACGGGATAGCCAAACCTACATTAGTTTCTATCTCAAAAAAAGTTAGTTCTGCAAGAATAAGGTTATACTATTGTCATAATCGCTTGATTTATAAAGGTAGAGAACAACTCGAGTTTCTGCTAATTTCCAATTCATAATTTCTGCGGCAGCACACACAATGAATGAATTCATAACCCAAGTACAAACCTACATCAACCAGAGCCATAGTGATTGGGCAAACAGCGTCCTATTCATCACTATTGCGAGTTTTCTCGCTTGGGTAGCTTGGCGAATTATCCATAATCGCTTAGAAATTCTGGTTCAGAAAACCCCATTTCACTGGGACGATCTACTGCTAGAGGCACTAAAAACCCCTGTCAGCACGTTACTTTGGTGTTGGCCTGCTACTGTATCTGTCGGGCTCATCCTTCAAGACCAGTTTGGCAATGAAATCAACTGGTTAAAAACACTTAAGCACATATTAATTATCTGTACCTTCGTTTGGTTTACCTTACGAATGATCACTAACACAGAAGCCTATGTCTTAGAGCAAAAAAACAGAGACGAAACCACAGTACAAGCTATAGCGAAAGTCGCTCGCTTGTTCTTTATGGTGATGGGCGGCCTTACGATCATGCAAGCATTCGGTCTCAGCCTGTCTGGCCTTCTGACCTTTGGTGGTGTGGGTGGTTTGATTGTCGGTTTGGCAGCAAAAGATCTACTCTCGAACTTCTTTGGTGGCATGATGATCTACTTCGACCGACCTTTTAAAGTCGGTGATTGGATTCGCTCTCCCGACCGTCAAATCGAAGGTACTGTCGAACGTATTGGCTGGCGCATGACCATTATTCGCACCTTTGATAAACGACCGTTGTACGTGCCAAACTCAGTATTCAGTAACATTGTGGTGGAAAACCCATCGCGAATGCTAAACCGCCGAATTAATGAAACCTTTGGGCTTCGTTACGAAGACGCGAGCAAGTTAGCTGCTATCGTGGATGACGTAAAAGCCATGCTTGAAACGCACCCAGATATCGATGCTAAGCAAACGCTCATTGTTAACTTTGACAAGTTTGGCCCATCAACGCTGAACTTCTTTATCTATACCTTCACCAAAACGGTCAACTGGGTGAGATACCATGAAGTGAAACAAGATGTGCTACTGCAGGTGCTAGCAATCATTCACAAGCACAATGCAGATATCGCTTTCCCAACACAAACACTCAAAATCGACCCGCAAGGTTTTAGCGAAGTTCAAGATATGGCTATTTCAAATCCATCAGGTCATCAATAAGCAGCGTATCTACTGTTTATAGGTAACTAAATGGGTTATCGATAATGAAAAAGAGTGAAGCGTGGTAACATGGCGCCAGTATTTTAAAGCACCCAATTACCACGCTATGATTTTACCTGTCATTCTAGCCGGCGGCTCCGGAAGTCGTCTCTGGCCACTGTCTCGCGAGCTTTACCCTAAGCAATTTCTCAATATAGCCGGTGAGCAGTCAATGCTTCAGCAAACGCTTCAACGCCTGCAAGGTCTTGAAGAGCACTTGATGGATAGTAAATGCGATGCCCCTTTCATTATCTGTAATGAAGAACATCGCTTTATTGCCGCTGAACAAGCTCGAGCATCCAATATCCAACACAGTGGAATACTGTTAGAGCCAGTCGGTAGAAACACAGCCCCAGCTATTGCGCTTGCCGCCTTAAAGGCATTAAGTAAACCAGCGCTTAAAGAACAAAGCGCATACGATCCTATCTTGCTAGTGCTGGCTGCTGATCATCACATCGCGAAAACCTCTGAATTCCAACAAGCGATTAGTCGTGGTGTTGATTATGCAAAACAAGGCACACTGGTGACATTCGGTATAACACCTGACGCCCCAGAGACTGGCTATGGCTATATCAAGCAGGGAGAGCCTCTTTCCTCCAGTGTTAAAACTGATACTAATAGGACAGAGCAGCCAATCAATCACGCCTACGCCATAGAGTGCTTCGTTGAAAAGCCCGACCTAGCAACTGCAGAGCAGTACATTGATTCGGGACAATACCTATGGAACAGTGGCATGTTCATGTTTAAGGCATCACGCTATGTTGAAGAACTCGCCGAACACCACCCTGAGATATTAGCGGCTTGTAAACTCGCTCTTGCAAAGCAAAATACCGACCTCGACTTTATCCGTATAGACGCTGAAGCATTCAAAAGCAGTCCGAGTGATTCTATCGATTATGCCGTGATGGAAAAGACCTCACACGCCGCAGTGATCCCGATGGATGCCGGCTGGAACGATATTGGCTCATGGTCTGCTATTTGGGATGTAAGCGAAAAAGATGAGCACAATAACGTCATTGAAGGTGATGTGTTGACCGTCGACTCTCAACACAACTACATCCATGCTGAAAATAAGCTGGTTGCTACGGTAGGCGTCGATAACCTGATTATTGTCGAAACCAAAGACGCTATATTGGTTGCGAATAAAGACAAAGTTCAAGGCGTGAAATCGATTGTCAGCCAGCTGAATCAAGCAAATCGCACAGAACATGTTCATCACCGCGAAGTTTTTAGACCTTGGGGTAAATACGATGTAATCGATCTAGGCAAACGCGACAAAGTTAAACGTATCACCGTAAAACCCGGTCACAAGTTGTCGTTACAAATGCATCACCATAGAGCGGAACATTGGGTAGTAGTGGCGGGTACTGCGAAAGTGACCAACGATGAAAAAACCTATCTGGTTGAAGAAGATCAATCCACTTACATCCCTTTAGGCCATATTCACAGCCTAGAAAACCCAGGGGATCTCCCACTCGAGATGATTGAAGTACAAACAGGCAGTCATTTAAGTGAAGACGACATCATTCGATATCAAGACAGCTATGGGCGAGACGTGCGCAAGCAACAAGTCCAGTCATCAAAGCACAACCAAACGAAATAAAGCAGCGACAAATCGATGAAACCAACATTAGACCTGAGCTGCTTTAAGAACAACGATATCCGCGGCGTCATTGGTAAACAAATCAATGAGCCACTAGCCTACCTGCTCGGTAAGGCATTTGGCGAATACGTCCTGTCTGCTGCGCCTGAAACCCCATTCGATGGCTTGGCTCAAGTGGTGATTGGTCGTGATAACCGAGAAACGTCCCTTTCATTACAAGAAGCCATGACCAAAGGCTTAATCGAGTCTGGAATAACCGTCGTTGACCTTGGAATGACAGGGACTGAAGAAGTCTACTTTGCAACTTGCCACCTTGGCGCCATTGGCGGAACCCAAATTACGGCAAGTCATAACCCAATCAATTATAACGGAATGAAATTGGTCGGTGTAGACGCTAGCCCTATCAGCAAAGACAACGGCTTAGATCAAATTAAACAACGCATTGAGGCTCTAGAGCAAGAACCAGTCAGCGATCTACCGATCAGCTACGTACAACCCTCTAATTCTTGTAGAACGGCCAGTATTCTTGCTCCGTACGTCGAGCACCTACTCTCGTACATAACCCCATCAAAGCTGTCACCGATGAAGATTGTTGTTAACGCAGGAAACGGCGTTGCAGGACATGTCATTGATGCTTTAGAGAATAAATTTAACGAACTCGGTGTCCCTATCACCTTCATCAAAGTTCATCATAACCCTGATGGAAACTTCCCAAATGGTATTCCAAACCCTTTGATTAGAGAGAACCAAGCAGCCACTCGAGATGCCGTTTTAGAGCATTCTGCCAACCTTGGAATTGCTTGGGATGGAGACTTCGACCGATGCTTTTTCTTTGATGAACAAGGTAATTACATTGAGGGTTACTATATCGTTGGTCTGCTCACCGAAGCATTCTTACTTAAAGAGCCTAACGCCACTGTGTTGCATGATATGCGTATGACATGGAACACGATTGAAGTTGCTAACAAGCTTAGTGGAAACGCTATTGGCGTCAAAGCTGGGCATGCGCTCATCAAAGAAAAAATGCGAGAGCTGAATGCGGTGTACGGTGGAGAAATGAGTGCACATCACTACTTTCGTGATTTTGGGTATTGCGACTCGGGAATGATTCCTTGGCTGTTAGTGATTGAGTTGATTAGTAAAACTCAACAATCTCTTCACCAATTAACGAGTACCAGTATAGATAGATTCCCCTCTTCTGGGGAGATCAATCGAAGAGTCTCAGATCCAGAACAAGTCATGGCTTGCGTGTTATCGCACTACCAAGATAATGCCGTTGAAATCGTTCACACAGACGGGATCAGCGTCAATATGGGCACATGGCGCTTCAACTTAAGAAAGTCCAATACCGAGCCATTAATACGCCTCAACGTGGAAACCAAGCAAGATAGAACTTTACTGTCACTTAAAGTCGACGAGTTACTGTCTTTTCTCATTTAAGAATACTGATACTTTCAGTTTATAACTAAGAATTACAAAAAAGCCCTTACTAGCGATTGCTAATAAGGGCTTTAAATTTTCAGCCGCTTAGTGACTGGCTGTAATAATTAGATTACTTGTTACGGCGAGCTTCAACAGCGTCTGCCAGTTGGCGAAGTACTGTCTCAGTATCTTCCCAACCAATACATGCATCAGTCACAGATTGACCGTAAGTTGCAGCTTTGCCGTCAACCAAGTCTTGGCGACCTTCAACAAGGTGAGATTCAATCATCACACCAAAGATAGCTTTGTCGCCACCAGAAATTTGTGCGCTTACGTCATCAGATACGTTCATTTGACGCTTAAACTGCTTAGAGCTGTTTGCATGGCTGAAATCGATCATCACTTTTTGTGGAAGACCAGAAGCTGCTAGCTCTTCTTTAATCTTACCAACATGTTCTGCGCTGTAGTTTGGCTCTTTACCACCACGTAGGATGATATGACAATCAGGGTTACCTGCTGTCTCAACAATAGCTGAGTGACCGTACTTAGTTACCGATAAGAAGTGGTGAGAAGCGCTAGCAGAGCGAATAGCATCTGTTGCGATCTTGATGTTGCCATCAGTACCATTCTTGAATCCAACTGGGCAAGATAGGCCAGAAGCCAGTTCGCGGTGAACTTGAGATTCTGTAGTACGTGCGCCGATTGCACCCCAGCTGATTAGGTCAGCAACGTATTGAGGCGTGATCATATCTAGGAATTCGCTTGCCGTTGGCATACCCATGTCAGTTAGGTCCAGCAGTAGCTTACGACCTAGACGAAGTCCATCATTTAGCTTGAACGTATCGTTCATGTACGGGTCATTAATTAGACCTTTCCAACCAACTGTTGTACGTGGCTTTTCAAAGTAAACACGCATTACGATTTCAAGGTTATCACCAAGTTCATCGCGCAACACTTTCAAACGTTTACCGTACTCAAGAGCAGCTTCTGTGTCATGAATAGAACATGGGCCTACAATAACAAGCAAGCGGTCATCGCTTTCTTCTAAAATATTGTGGATCGCTTTGCGGCTTTCAAAGGTTGTAGAAGAAGCAACTTCTGTCGCTGGAAACTTTTCTAAAACAGCAACAGGGGGTAATAACTCTTTTACTTTGTTAATTCTTACATCATCAGTCTGGAACATTGCTTACTTCTTCCTTTTTTCTATCCTTGAGCTGAATGTACGTTGTCTCACGTCACTTTCTATCAGCACTAATCTTCTTGTTCCCTGTAACTTAACTAGTAAAAACTCTAGTTTCAATCACTAATTAAAAATAAACGCAATTTTTTTTGTGTTTTATATTTAAAACACCCTGTATACCATTATTTACACACTATCGATTGCGTATTTTATAAGAAAATACGAAGAGCCATTATTCAAGCTACATCATGTATGTAAAATTGTGTCGAACTTAAAAACAAAAAAGCTCACGTGATCAGCGTGAGCTTTTATTTAATTACATTCTTTTCAATGGCTTGACGACACTATCAAGCCCTTCAATCTTCAGAGCAAGACACAGTTTTAATAAATCGCCGAGTTCACCAGACGGGAATCCCTTTTTATCGAACCACAGCAAATATTCTTCAGGCAGGTCAATCAGTGTACGACCCGCGTACTTTCCAAATGGCATCTGCATTCGAGCCAACTTAATCAAGTTCTCTTTCTCTAGCATTATTCGCTCTTTCTATGCGTCATCTATGTTGTGTAGAGTATCACCTAAACGTTCTGCCCAATAGTTGATCGCGTCTTTGGCATCATCCAGCGAATCAATCATGGTTGAAAAATCTTTGTTACCCGCTTCACGGTCGATGGCTGCAAACAGTGGTGTGCCCTCTTGAGCATCACTGACCAATAACTCTACACTCGCACTCCCAACATTGGTGTGTTGGCCAGTTGTCACCTTAGAAATAGTTGACATCGCAAGGCCAAATGGCAGAACGCTGCTCGTTACAGCTAAGATCGGATTAGGCGTTTCAACGTTACTCAGAGCGATACTCAAGCGGAGCGTTTTTCCTGTCGGTTCATCGACAATCGTTTTATGAGGCGATATTTTCTCTTCCAAGCGCGAAACCATGTGCTCAGTAAGTTCCTGAATCTCTTCCTGATCCAACGAACCTTCTTCTGCTAAAACAAAAATTTGGTCGATCACTACAGAGTCGTAATCATCTAACTTGGATTTCAAACGCTGTGTGTCACGCAGCCCAACCCTTGCCCAAACCAAGTCGACGCCTCCGACAGGCCCAGCCTGAAAATCTTCGTAGCTGGTAAATTTAGTAGCTGTTCTAATTGGGCCGCCTGCACAACCAAACAAGAAAATGCTGGTTGCAACAAGCAAAAGGACTTTTAAAGAGTTCATAACGCACTTAGCTAAAATTAAGGAATCTAACTAAGTATGCCATACCCTATGTGAGAAGGTTGTAGAAAAAAGGGGTTAAAAATTAGAGCTAACTCTAAAATTAATCATGTTGAACAGTGTGAGCGTACTCTACAATCACTTGATTTCCTTCAATATAAGCATTTTGGATCTCACCATCAACACTCATTCTACTTTTCAGGTAGACCACTTTAGGGCCCGATTCATTACCCTCTTTTAGCGAAGGGAATACATTCCTTGGTTCCAAATGAAGTAAACGGCAAAAGTGACTGATGAAAGACATGGTCAATGGCGTCTCCCCTCTTAACACTCGTGAGAAATCAAGCTGGTTCATTCCTAGCTTTTTTGAAAACTCCATCTGCGTAATTCGCATTCGCGATTTTTGTGACATCCACGTTTGATACAACGCATCTCTGTCTTGTTCTGTGAATTCCATACCGACTCCTTTATATAATTCATACCAATCAATTGTCCGTTTTTTCATACACGACATGTCAGGGTTCGGTTAATGGAAACCAAAGGTTTGGTTTTGATATGAGTGCAATTGTTGTACAGAGCAGAACACAAAAACCCAAAAGCATTCACAAAAGCATTCACAAAAG
>NZ_AJZD02000069.1 GCF_000272105.2 Vibrio splendidus 12E03 | reverse complement strand
TGGTATCGCTTCTTGCCTTAAACTCGGCCCGTCCACCATATCGGAACTCCTTACTCGCTTTAAACAAAGCGAACTTGGCTGGCCTCTACCTGAAAGTTGCAGCGATGCAGATCTCACACAGGCGCTGTATCACGGCAAGAAAGCCAGTCGGGATAAAGTTATGCCTGACTTTACTCAATACGCTGTTGAACTCAGACGTAAAGGTATGACTAAAATGTTGCTCTGGCAGGAGTATCATGAGCAATATC
>NZ_AJZD02000068.1 GCF_000272105.2 Vibrio splendidus 12E03 | reverse complement strand
AACCGTGAGCATTCTTAATTCGTGCTAGCCACCCTTGATTAGTATTGATCGTTTAGAGGGCCATTATTTTCATCCCATAATTGTAAATAATGAGATCTATTCTCCCCTTGTGAATATGGCATAAGCCAAATTAAAAAAAACAGACAATGCTACTTGGCATATTGATTGTTTTCATTCTCGATCTGCCATGTCAGTTTTGTGGCGAACGTTCAAAATTAATGGGGTTCATGAAGGTGTAGGAATTAGGTATGTATAGCATCGATACAAATGTATTTTTAATGGCGACGGGTTGTAAATTTCAATCGGATATTGGCGTTAGATTTCGTCAGATTGCCATTAGGAGTTTGCACAAGGTTAGTGATGATATTCTTCAAGGGCGTGATTCCAATCGAGCACTCGCCCATAAAGTGAAAGGCATAGCGTTATCTTGCGGGGCTATAGAGATTGCAAGAATCTGTCTCAAATTGGAGCACTACGACGTGGTAATCAATGAAAGTGCAGGAAAGAAAGTTTTATTGGATATGTCTAACGCCATGATTCACCTTTGTGACGTTTAAGTTGGAAATGCAGAATTTGTCTTTTAAAAATAAAATCATTTTCGTCAACGCAGCAATATTGGTTCTATTTGTGGCATTGCTTACGTACTTTGCTAGCGAAATTGTTCAGGGTTCTTCACAAAACCAATTTGAAGAGATAAAGGAGAGCATTACTGAAAGTAATAAAAAGCTTTTACTTACATTCGTAAAAGCTCAGAGTTTAAGCCTTGATAAAGAGGTTGAGCTGATCGCTGAAGAAGTCGATCATGTCGCGAGCGATTTTGCCCATCACTATGTCAATGTTAAGAAAAGTGAGGCGCTTCGTAATAAACAATTGGTTAACATCAACGCTAAGCTTAAACCATTTATAAGAACGGTGTACTTTATTGACACCAAGCGCCATGAAGAAGCCTCCCTCACTAAGAACGGTATTGTAAGCGAGCCTACTTCTGTTGATCTTAGTCGAATGATTCACTACAAGAACTTATATATAGAGAAAGAAGTTAAAGAGGGTAAAGTAACTCAATTCGCTATATATATTCGTCCAGAACACTGGGATAATTCGTTACTGAAATTTGATGTCGATTTAGAGTATTTTTCTCGCTCCCTCACTTTTGAAAATATGCTTGATGAGTTTCAATATCGATACTTTTTAGTGGATGATGAGGGCAAGCTTATAGCTTCGAATTTACAACAAAATGTTGAGCAGCTGATGTCAGAGAATATTTCTGACAAAGATATGCAGAAAAGCGTCGCGAAGCGTATTATGTCCAATGACATAGGGGGCTTTGTTGTTGATGGGTTAAATGGTATTTATAACGTTACTTTCGTGAAAAATAGCCTGACAAAATGGAGGTTGGTTCTGGTGACGCCTGATCATGTGATTGGTTCTAGCTATGTGACCACCAAAGAGCTGGTTTTGACTGGGGATAACTCGTTAATAAAAAACTTGCTCTTAGCATATAGCATTTTGCTTGGGCTGTTCTTAGTTATCAATTCAATTGCGGTTAATAAGATGCTCATTCCGATTTCTAAATTGATCGCACAAGCTCAATATCTAAAGCAGCGTGATTTTAATAAAGCCATACATGTGGTTCATAGTAATGGAGACGAAATTGAGCAGCTTTCTAAGGCTTATTCTGAGGCAGGGAGGCAGATTCAAAATTTAATTGAAGGGCTTGAATACGAAGTCGAAGAGCGAACGAAACAATATGAGGTTGCTGCGCAAGAAGCCAGAGAGGCGAATAAACAGAAGTCAGTGCTGCTTTCAAATGTGTCCCATGAGGTTCGCACACCACTGAACGCGATTATTGGTTATACGCATATGCTGGCTCATAGCAAACATTTTGACGCCCACAGCCATCAGCTTAACGGTATTTCGAGTGCGAGTCATACCATCTTAGGCATTGTGAATGACTTATTGGATTTTGAAAGGGTAAAGGCAGCGAGTTACTTATTAGAGCCCAAATGTTTGTCAGTAATGAGTTTAGTGAACGATATTGAAAATATGTTTTTACCTCTTAGCATATCTAAGCAATTGTCTTTTGATATTGTTTGTAATGTCGATGCTTCGACGACGCTGATGATTGATAAACTTCGTATAAAGCAAGCGATCAGTAATATAGTTGCGAACGCATTTAAGTTTACCAATAAGGGGGGAGTGACAATAGAACTTTCAACCGACGATAAAGCATTCAATATCTCAGTAAGTGATACTGGCGTTGGGATTCCCCAAGACAAATTAGATGCGGTATTTAACAGCTTCGAGCAAGTTAACCATGAAGACCAACAGTTTGGTTTTGGTTTGGGCTTAGCGATTACTAAAACCATAGTAGAGTTAATGAAAGGTACGTTACGTGTTGAAAGTGAGCTCGGTACTGGCAGCACTTTTTTTATCTCACTTCCGGCTTCGGAAATCATGACGGTTTCTGGTTGCTCTAACGGTGTTTTTGCTCAGATAAGTACCATTGAGGATGACTTAGATTACACAAATAAAAAAGCCTTGGTCGTTGATGATGTTGAGTTCAACAGAGAAATCCTTGAGTTTCATTTAAACGCGCTAGGTTTTGAATGCATGACCGCGAATGATGGTTTGGAGGCTTTAATACTCGCTTCTGAGCATGACTTTGATGTTGTACTTACGGATATTTCTATGCCAGTGATGGATGGTGTTGAGCTAGCTTCTGAGTTGGAAAAGCGCAAGCCTTCTTTACCGATAATTGCTGTTACGGCGCGTGCCACCATTCAAGAAGAGTCTCGAATGAACCAATATTTTTCGTGTTATCTAACCAAACCGCTTAACCCTAGCGATTTAAAGCGAAAGCTTTGTTGCGTAATTCAGAGGAACTAAATCCAGAACCGACGATCTGAGTATCTATGGCCACTCCCTCTCGTAACCCTATATCTAAACCTCTTTACAAAATAACCAACAGGAAGCAATACAACCAATCACTCATTAACCGCAGCTCTTTGACCTTTTGGATTGATGAAGAGGCGATAAGCGGGTGGGCGCAAAGCAAACAGAATAAGCGCGGGAGGCCACGTCGGTTCAGTGACTTAGCTATCACAACAGCGATCATGGTAAACGAGTGTTTTCTATGCCATTAAGAGCGCGCAAGGATTTATCGACTCGATATTGGCCCATGTTCCATTAAGCTGTCTGTATTACACCTGCATCAGTCGTTGAGCCAAGCAGACAAAAACGAGAAGTGCGGTACAACATCTAGCTATTGATGCAACTGGCCTTAACGTTTATGGGGAATGGAAAGTCAAAAAACACGGGAACGATGGCAAACGTAGAGTCTGGCAAAAGCAGTACGCGATGATAAAAGCCTTGAAAAACCTCACTGGGTTAGGCATGCCTGAAACTTGCCACATTGACTAAGAAACACACGAAATGGAGCGGCTCTGCCTCTAAACTGAATTGCGCATCAAAGCCTCAAATGTATCCCAGTGTTGATAGCCAAGGTCGCTGCTCCAGTTTTTGTTCTATTGATAGCTACCATAAATACCGAGAAACCAGTTTCCTTCCACCTCATCAACGTCATTCACTTCATCTGTAAAGTTATAACCGGATTGTAGTCCTACAAATACATCGCTTTGATTTGACTGAGCGTATAAAGTTGCTGATGATACTAATGTTATACAAACAAGTAGATAATCGATTTTCATCGTTCCATTTTCTCAGTTAATTATTTGTAAGACGAGTTATAGACAACCTTAAACTAAATAGCATTCCTCAAAATGATTTTAACAGGTGACATTTTGAGTCGGTTAAATTTAAATAACTTATGAAAATAAAAAAACACTGCCAAAAATGACAGTGTTGCAGTTTCAAGGAAGGGAGTTTAATCTAAACAGACAAGTTGTGGATACATTATTTTTTCTCCAGGGTAAATCAAATTCAAATCACGATTATTAAAATTTAAATTTGCGTCAACTAACTCTTCAAGTGAGATATCAAATGTGTTTGCAATTTTATGTAAATAGTCACCAGAAGCCACTCGGTATTCAATTAAACGTTGTTGACACGATGGCGCTTTCTTAATTGGGACAATAGACGCCAATTGGGTTTCCTGCGTTGTTACTTGGGTCGGCTCTTCAACAGGCCGTTGAACAATGGGCCTTGGATTAACTTCTGAAAGGACCTCTTCCACTTCCTTGCTTGAAAAACGATAAACCAATTGTACATTAAATGCGTATAGATCGTCTTGTTGCCGTACTAAATCAAAGACGCCTTGGTAACCGAGGTCGGCATACCAATTTTGACCTAATTGATATTTAAGACCAAGTGATGCCGTTAAATTGGTATAATCACTAGAAAGCGCCCCTCCAATTCCTGCATATAAGGAAGCAAAATCACTGACAGGTAACAGTAAATCTGTATCAATCATCACCGCTCGGAGACTATCTATTTCCGGTTCTGAAAAGGCAGAAAAATCAGCATAGCCAAGTTCAAATAGTACGTTTTCATTAATGTTATATCCAACCGCCGCCTTATAACCGAGTGCTTCAGTCTGCCCCATATTGTCATCAAATGCAGAAAACGTCATACCGCCACTCATCTGGATGGGTAGCTCTTCTGCTGAAACACTAGTGGATAAGAACACAGCAATAATCGATAACATCTGGTTCATTTTTTTCATCTTAAATACCAGGCTCCAACATGATCACTACTGCATCAGAATAATCACCAGACACAGCCGAGCTGCCCTTAATATCGTAATCAAAGTCTAAAGTGAAGTTGATGCTTGTTTTCACCCCAGCGCCTTCTGAAATAGCCGTTGTTTTATGTATTAGTTTTCCATCATCAACTAAGTTATTAGAACCACACTCATCGCAATGGATACTATAAGGGATAACCACACCAGGGCTATTTGAATTAACCAATTCGTATGACTGTTCGGGCATGGTTAAAACAATTCCATCATTAAAATAACCGTTCACTGTAATATCGAATGACGTTGTCGATGTTATTTTTTTGCCAATCGTGTCATAAACTGGTGTCATGACACCATCTCCAGTTACAAAAATGCTGTCGAGTT
The DNA here is from genome assembly GCF_000272105.2 of Vibrio splendidus 12E03. Lineage (GTDB taxonomy): Bacteria > Pseudomonadota > Gammaproteobacteria > Enterobacterales > Vibrionaceae > Vibrio > Vibrio splendidus_I. Next base: position 5,843 of record NZ_AJZD02000068.1, on the reverse strand, counting down.
GAACAGGCTGATAATCAAATGAAAACAACATCACTTCATTGATGTTGCGATAAGTCATAATGCCGTCATTTTCGTAGTAGTAACGAATATTTACTGGCACTGAAGCTGAATATACTCCCTCTGGTAGCTCACTTAATGCCGACACGATTTCACTTTCGTTAATATCAAAAATAGGTCTAAGAAAAATAAATGGGCTCGACTTTTGTTTGTTAATTAATCGAACAGACGAAACACAGTTCGGACCTTCAACAGTCACAATCGGTAGTGAAACCTCATCAAATGAACACCCGCCACCCACCGTATTGGTTGACTGTGCAAATTCAATCCCAGTGGTATTGTATTGAACGCCCGATATATCGATCGATATTGATGGTGAAGTATTCCCACTCCCGCCAATTAAAGTCATCTCGGCTGGAGGTGTACCAGAAAACGTCGCGGCCGCCCAAGCCTCTGAAGCCTGCAGCATTGGAGGCGTTCCCCATGTACTTGGAAGCATTTTACCTTTGTAACGTGTCACATTGTCCCAACGAACACCACCAGACTTCACTTCCGCGCGAACTTCAAACGCGGCTTGAGCTATGTTTGTCGTCATTAATGCAATAAACGCTGCAATATATAGGATACGTCCAGGCATTAGTTTTCCCCTCTCGTCACCGTTTCTTTCTTTGAATAGCTTCTGTCGTGAGACGTCACGGTAATGCTCAACTCGTTATTTCGCATAGTTTCGGTTAGAGGAAACGTCTTATTTCTTCCTGATACAACAGTAAATTTTTGTTTGCATTGGGCTGTATTTTCAGCGCCACATGCATCAACAAAAAGGTTGATCATGGTATTACTTTTATTTTCAACACTCAGACTTTCTCCGTTGTTGGTTAATTCGTAATCATACTTAGGTTGTGTTGTGGGAATAATATAAACAGGTGCGAATCCGTAATTAATTTCCACACCACTCACAACCTCACCAGGCCTGTACTTACTTGGTGAAAAAGATAACATAAACATCAAATCTTGAGAATTATCGCATGTAGCGTTATGGCATAAACTACGTATGCCAACGTCTTTCTCTTCTCCAGGGTTTAAAACCAACTTCTGGTGCGTTAATGATACCTTCCAGTCGTTTAAGTTATCTCTTGTATACCGTCTTTTTTCTACCTGCTCTCCATTAACAATATTTATCTCATCCACCTTCGCTTGAACAAAAATTGGTTGAGATTCGTCGTTGGTTAACGTAACGATACCATTCCCTTTATTATCAGAGACAATAACCATTTTATCTACCGTAAAAGCTTGTACACTTATAGATAACAGTATGGCGGTGAGTGATACTAAATTTAGTAGAATCTTATTGGATTTCATTTCCCCTTCCTTAATTAACTTGTGCGACAGGGTAAGTAATTGCGTTGGTACGATAAAGTCGCTTTGCCAACAGTTTTAACTGATCGATATCTCTTTTATAAGTCGCAATTGTTTCCGCCATGTTTATAGATTCATGAGCTATATAGATTGCCTTAAACGAACCAACTTCTTTCTGAATAATTCGATAACCGTGTGACTCGAGCTTTTTAAGCGCTTTATTCAGTTGGGTCGAGCTTTCGTATGCACCTAAATACATCGCTTGTAGCCGTTCATTTGCATCAATTAAATCTATCTGTTTGTCTTGAGCTATTGGCAAACAATAATTTTGACCAAAGTTCATCTGGTTTGTTGAAGTAAACTCATAAGGTAATATACATTGGCTTTCTTTCGCTGACAATTCAAAGTTCATGCCTTCCAATACGGTTACGCGATAAACACCATCAGCCATTTCATTGACTTCAATACAACCTTCTCCATGACACTCCACTTCTGTAATCGGTTGTTCTGAGATGTCATTAAAAGCACTGACGAACGAGACTATACGACTAACTCTTGGCTCTATAGAAGCAACCGTCCCTGGGTGTGTGAACACGATTACGTTACTATCACCAGAGTTGTAGAGGTCAACGCTCTCTGAGTCGAAATTCGCCTGATATTGACTATAATCTTCCAAAGGCACAACGGTTTCATTGTTATATACGATGAACTTACTGTTGTTTCGCCCCTCTTTTTTAAGAGAGAAGTAACCTTTTTCATCAAGCGTCTGCTCGGTGTTAGGTGACTCATGAATATCGACAAGCGTATAAGACGTTGCCGCTTTATCGGTAATATAAACACCATCCGTCGTCACAATTTGGGTACTAGACAAGCCAGCATTGATGCCATTCGTTCCATTAGTTGATGTATGGGCGGAGGCATTCATTCGAGCGTATTTAGTCGTGCCACTGGTGGCCAACAGTGCGTCTTGATACATATCATCTTGTTGTCGGTCATAGGTGTTACTCACCTCAAGCGACGTATTAAAAGAGTCTGAGTCAATTAACTGATTGCGTCTTACCGTTGTTTTAAATTGATTAATGTCATCACTATCACTCGTCAGTCCCACGATGGTTTCTACTGTGTCTGACAACGGAATACTCCATAACAAATTAATTGATGTGTCGTCCGTTGCCTCAGAGTAATCAACGTTAATATTAACTCGAGAATCTAAAACTGTTGTCGTGCTGTAACCAACGGAAATAAACTGCTGTTCTTGATCATCCGAGTTACCTAAGTTGTCGAACTGCTTGTCGTTATTAAGCGAGTAAACCGCATACACAGATTGTCCGCCACGGAAGCTGTACGAAGAATTCAACGATAGACGTGAATAATCGGCATATCCGTACATATAAGAAGCAACTGGATCACCAAGTTCATTATCAAGAGACTCATAAGATAAACTTAAATAAGGGATACCAATATTAGCGTTGAAGTGCGATGCATCTTCGAATTGGCTGTACACTGCTTCGGTACTCAAATCCCAATCAATCAGATTGTATGCACCACCAACGGTGTACATTGTGCCACTTTCCGTGAACAAGCCGCCGATGCCTACTTGCAATGAACGGGTGAGTTGGTAGTTAGCTAATACCTTGCCAAAAACATCGTCTTCAATGTTTTGAATACCATGTTCCGTGTAGTCGTAATAGCTTCCTGAAAACATACCGGCAGTAGCAACGAAATCCACTTCACCCCGAGTCAGAGAGTCACTTTTGGTGTTATATACTTGATAAGTTTGGGTATTAATAACTTGCCCACCACTTGTCACCTCAAGGACAACTTCATAGCGACCTGATGGTAACTTGCTGTAGGGAATTGAGTTCTGCCCTTCAGGTACGTTATCCTGAAAAATTAATCGACCATCACGAAACACTTTTACACCGCCACTTGTTGGCGCATAAAAGCTCAAAACTTTATCGTTATTCTGTCCGCCTACGAGCAACTTTTTAGAAGTGCCTACCGTGAGCGAGTTTTGAGCAACACGAGCGGTGTTATTCAGGAATTCGGTAGAGTTAACCTCTGGCTCAAATTCAAAATGACCCGCTTTTATTGAGTAAGAATCGATATCTAAATGATATGCCGCTTCATACAATTCAGAACCGTTATCACTGTTGTTGGCATTAAAATCAGTATTGAGGTACCCGTAAGGCAGCCCAAGTGTCGTTTCATTATTTAAAGAAACGATTGAGTCTTGATCTTGATATTCACTCACGAACAGATCAAATGAGTTGATTAACCCATTGTGTTGGCTCAGAGACGAGTGGTATACCAGTTCTTCATCGAGATTCGAGTATGACAATACCTGTGGAGATACAAAAACATAGACTTCTTGATCGTTATAGTTATGAACGATTTTAAACGTTTCTGGGAACAACTCACATTCATCGAGCTTACCTAAACACTCAGACTGACCTTGTATGCCAACCATTAATTGATCTATGATCTTCTGCTGGTACTCAGCCGACACTGCATTATCATTTAAATAGTCAGATACCTGTGCGATCGCTTTTTTGTTATTCAAGTCTAATTTTAACGTGTTAAATGACGTTAAAAATGGGATCGGTGAAGTAAAGGAACCATCTAAGTTACGCATACGGACTGTTGACTCTTTCAATTCAAACAGTTCTTCAAAACCTTCAAGAGTATTTTGGCTATAACTTGAATACGAATACAAAGGCAACAACACCAAAATTGCCATTGTTGAGAGTTTGAACCTGAACATTATATATCTACCTCAATATTGAACTCTATCTCACCATTACACCTATCCACCGAGCCTGTTGTGTTGATATCTTTAAATGGCTTAAAGCTTAATATAATATCATGCTCGCTGTACTTATTATCGCCATCATCTAAATTGAAATCTGTGAAAGAGACGGATTCTCCCACCGATATGCTTTGTCCATCAATCGTTAATTGAACGAAACCTTCCTGAACATTGCTCGCTCCAGAATAGTCGCTACAAGTTGACATATTTTTCTCTAACGTTGAAACATAAGGAATATCCGAAGCCCCAAATGGAATATCTGTTTCAATCCTTAATGTAGTATTAACGTCCTCAAACTTTGTTTTATCTTGACTTGACGTCAAAACCAGAACTGCGGGACTAAATTCAACAGAATTAATTGAATTTGTATAAAGATTGCCTACATCTAGGCTCGTGGTAATGTTGAGCGATTTAAAAGTGGCGTTGGCATTCAGACTCATGAAAGCCAATAGTAATAAGACTTTTTTCATATTGACTACCGTTTCAGAAAAATAAGGCTCGTAATTATTACGAGCCTTTAAATCGGGGGATTTTCTAAAAATTAAACAAGGTCAGCCATAACCGTTATTGATGCTTGAACAGTAGCTCCACCTACTTCAGCTTCGGGTAATACAGCAGTCTGCTTAACTTTAGCTGAAAAAGTTTTCGCATTAGAAACAACACCACCAACGGCCACTTTTTCACCATTTACATCAACTTCAACAGCTTGAGACGGGTTTGCGATACCGTCAAAAGTGACTGATGCAGCAGTGAGAGTCCAGTTAGCATCAGTTAGTTCACCAACAACAGGAGTCGCAGCATCACCATCATTTACGTGAGCCTCAAGTAGGATAGTATCTGATTCAAACACACCGTCTGAGCTTGGAGTGATAGTACCGTTAAGCGCTGTTGTATCACCTGATTGGCCAGTGATGATAAGAGCATCTGACGGGCTAGTTGTTGGAACAATTCCGCTCCATAGAACAGTAGCATTTGAAGCTGCGTTAGCACCTGCGCTTGCTGCCATACCCATTAGAAGAACTGATACTAGTGAGCTTTTTTTGAAATTAAACATTTTACTTTCCTTTTAAAAATTATATTTTATTAATAACTCTGTATGTGCGTTTAAATTTTTTATTGCACCTCGGTGAGTAGAGGAATAAAATTATGAGGAACCATCGATTGAAAGTATTGGGCATTTGCAAAGCCCTCTATACAAGAGTGCCTACCCAATGACTTTGTTGCGTAATTCCGTTTAGAGATAGAGACGCTCCATTTCTTGTATTTCTTAGTCAATACGGGAACATAGCATCTACGTTGCAATTGGGCACGTGATAGGTTTATGCGTATAATTAGGCTCTCCATATCGCTATCACGATATTCCGATAACCTTTATCGACCATGGCTACTCGTACTTCTGTTAATACACCCTATCAACCCAGACCGCTTAACTTCCTCCTTGAGTACAACAAAGCCTGGCAGAATATAGTGGCGACTGAGCCAACGCTTCGAGATAGCGAAACCATTGAAGTGACAAAATGCTCGCCTGCGGCAAGCCAGCCTTGGGCTGTAAAGAGCTGCATTGTCAAAACAAAGAATGCACTCATTCTAAAAACATCTGGTTTACTTGCTCCAGTCGAGCCTGCTCTCATTGTGGCAAAAATCGACCGATAACTGGATAGTCCAACAGATAGACCGAATG
>NZ_AJZD02000067.1 GCF_000272105.2 Vibrio splendidus 12E03 | reverse complement strand
GCTGCATAGCCACTCTGCCAAGGCGCCTTTTTAATTCAACACTTTAGGGACTTAAGTAAATCGCACCGCTGTGTTCGGGTGCCTACTTTACGGATTGAGGAGAGATAGTCAAACAAAAAAGTGAATTTAAATTCCGTTTGCTGACATTTAAATCAAATTGCTGCATGTTCGATCTCTTCAATCAAAAAACACACAGCAAAATGGATTAAATTTAGGTGTCGTACGTTACCACTTCTTCATGAAACGACCGACAAGACTTGGGTGATACGCCCAACAATGGTCAAACATGGTCATGAGTTGAGGGTTACCATACTTAGAAAGACTCACCGCATGGAAACGGTTTTTGTGTTCTTTCAACTTTTCAACTTGAGCAATCATTTCGTCAGATTGTTTCGGTGCAATGAAATCCGAAAGTACGATTAAATCTGCATTTTTGTATTTATCACCCGTCATCAAGTCAATCGATTTCATGAGAACAGGTTCTAGATCCGTACCGCCATGGAATGAGTAACTTAAGAAGTCGCTCGCTTCACGTAGGCCATCTTGCCTTGTTAACTCATAGGTAATCTGCTCAGAAGAGAACAGAATCACGTAACAGTCTCTCTCTTCCGCGAGAGCAATTTGCATTAAGGCATAAGCCATAGCTTTGGCAGACTGCTCAGGGAATCCACTCATAGAGCCCGAAGCGTCCACGCAAACGATAAACGGGCCCTTTTCAATATCGATGTTCTTGCTATCTGGCTTTTGCGCTTTCACTTTACGTAACGTGCGTGATTTACCTTGCGAGCGATAGCTCAGTAAACGCTTGTCGGCCAAGTGCTTGTAAAAGATAACCTCAAGTTCAGGGTAAGCTAGAAACATGGTTTCGTTTGGCAGCATCTTGTTGAGGTCATCACTTTCGTGAATCCCAACAATATCATCGACCGCTTCATCGCTTTTCTCTTCAACCATCTGCAATTCTTCTACAGGGGCTTTGTGTAGCGAAGGATCATCTTCCTCACCAGCCATACGGCCCAGCTTTTCAGCGATCTCTTGCAAGCCCTTATGCTTATTCAAGAACTCAGCATGGCGCTTCATGATGGTAAGGTCTGTTTTGCTTAACTTGGCAGATGCCATGTCCCACAAACGCCCTACACTGCCTTCATCACCCGACTCCGTCACTTTGTCCATGTTTTTCATGGTTTCCATGCGCAGATAAAGATCGGCTAAGACTTTTTCTTTGCTTGTTTCAAGCTCGGTTACTTGAGCTTGCTTAATCGCATCAGAAAGTGATTGGTACCATTGGTCACAAAAGTAGTGTGGAAACATCGCATTATAAACGCCCTTATTGTTCTCCATAAGGCGTCTAGCTTGTAGATAAAACGCTGAGTGCCACTCCAGTTTTTTGATAACGCTGTCAATCTCATCAAAGAACTGAGGTTCATCCCAGTAAATGACTTCTTGGTAAAGTGCGATTTCCTCTTGGAATCGATCAGTTTCACACACTTTAGTTACGCGCTTTTTGACCTTACCACGCCATTTAACTAAGTGATTTTTGACTGATGTTTTTACGCCTTTATTCTCAGCAGCCATCATGACTTGAGAGCGAGCAATGAGATCGTTCATCGCTGTATCAATGATTCCTGAATCAGCCACCATCAAAGCGAGGTTTAAGCCGTCTGCTCCTAACATATGCTCTCCCCTTACTCGAAGTACTGACTCATAAACTTAATACGCTGAGCAATCTTTGCACTCTTCACTTTCGTGGTTTCAAGATCTTGCGTTACCGCTTGCAAACTTGCTTCCATCGCTTTCGGTAAATCAGGGTCAATATAGTTATGAGGTAACGCATCATGGAATTCAGTACGAACGCGTTTTAACTTGAATTCAGCTTCAGTTAACTGCTCTAAGGCTTTCTCAGCACCACTCAACCACTTGTTATACAGTTCTTGATCCAAACCATCTGTGGTAACAACGCTCACCAAGACAGAGCGATTGGCAATGTCTTTAATCACTAATTGGTTCGATGCATCCAAGTCGAGTTTTAAGCGGCATAGGTTTTTATTTTCGTTTACGTAACCGTAAATATCACCGTGGCCTTCTTTAAGAACACGATCAAAATCGTCTTTGGCTACGTATACCCAACGACTATCACCTTTCTCAGATTCAGACACCGACATGTTGCTTTGCAGCATAACGAGTTTCACTAGATTGTATGCACTGCCCACGCTGTACATTTTCGCGTTCTTGATATCATTCTGGTAAACGTCTTTACGCAACAAGCCGCTGGTTGATTCCATAGAGAGCGAAACTGATAGCGTCGATTCAACATCGTCTTGAATCTCTTCTAACTCTTCACGAGACATCTCAATTTGAGCTTTCGACTCTTGTTGATCAAACGCTCGGTTCAATGCAAAGTCTTTCACCACGCTACGAACTACATCGCGCGATTCAGGGCTATGCCATAAACAATCCTGCAGAAGCATGATATCTAGCGGGTTCACGCTATCGCGGCCACTGAAGAACGCACTCGCTTTCAATAGTTTAACGGCCTTCTTCCAGCGTCTATCCGATACATACAAGTCTGACTCTGAGGCTGAGCCTTGCTTCTTAACCGTCTCTTCAAGCATGGTTTTCAGTTCATACAGCTTGTTAAACGAGTTATCGGTCAGCTCTAGCTTGTCGAGCTCTTTCTGCCATTGATGGTACTCAATGTCAGTGATCGCCAAACCTTTTGGAATCACAGCTTCTTGAGAAGTACCGGTTGTCAGCATTGATTTGAAATTTTGTTTGTTTTGAATACGGTTAACAAACACGCGAACCAACATACGGTCATAAAGTGCTTCTAGGCCGCTGTCTTCATCTGGAAGTTCATTAGATGCAGAAACCAACAAGCGCATAGGTACGCGTTCAATGTCACTGCCATTCTTAAATGTTTTTTCGTTCACTACAGTAAGCAGTGTGTTTAGGATTGCAGGGCCGGCTTTCCAGATCTCATCAAGGAATACAACTTGTGCTGTTGGTAGGTAACCTTCGGTCAGCCTTACATAACGACCGTTGTCTTTTAATTCTTGGATACTTAGCGGGCCGAACACTTCCTCTGGCGTAGAGAAACGTGTCATCAAATATTCAAAATAACTACTGTTGTCAAAAGCCTGAATAAGACGTTTTGCGATAAGGCTTTTTGCGATGCCCGGAGGGCCTAATAGGAATACACTTTCGCCGGCGAGAGCCGCCAGTAAACAGAGCTTAATCGTGTCTTCTCTTTCATAGACACCATCGGATAGAGCATGCGCTAATTTATTGATTCTTTCAGAGAGTAGCGCTTTGTCAGCATGTGAGGAAATAGAAGGGTTCATGCGTTACTCCGGAAATCTTTTAACTGTTGAGAGTGTAGATATGTTTTTATACATTTGTTAGCACTTTGTTACAAGTGTATTTTATTATTGAGTTGCATTTATATCAGACGGTTACGGTTATAATTTTGGCGCAATCATAGATTCCAATTATGAGAGTAACATCACGAACGGCGTGAAACTAAATCTATTGCTAACCCTAATTTTTCTTTTATTTTCGACAGCATAGACGTTATGGTGGTGCACGTCTTCCGTTATACGAAAAATTGGCAAGGAATGTGGCCAGACTGCATGAGTAAAGTTATCCATAAATGGAAAAGTATTTCTCTCATAGAAGAGAACGTGACGCTCCCTACGAACGTCATGGTAAAACATACAACAATCAACCACCCTGGCGCGGCCGTTATTCTTCCTATCACTTCGTCTGGAAAGATTATCCTCATTAATCAATTTCGCCCTTCTCTCAAAAAGTGGCTTCTAGAGTTACCTGCAGGCACGATGGAAATTGATGAGACACCTCTTGAATGCGCGCAGCGCGAACTGGAAGAAGAAACAGGTTACAGTGCAACTTCTTTTCAAAGTTTAGGGCAAGTTACGCCTTTAGCTGGCTTCTGCGATGAGATACAGCACCTATTCGTCGCAAAAGACCTAAGCCTCACTACCCGCTTTGAATGTGATGAAGATGAAGTCATAGAAGTGATCGAGCTGAGCTTAGAAGAACTACACAACAAAATACGACACGATCAAATCACCGATACAAAAACTATCGCTTGTTTAAGTAAAGCCCAACTCTGCGGCTACCTATAATACTCTAGGAGAGAAACATGGACTTTCGTTCTGATACCGTAACTAAACCCTCACAAGCAATGCGCGATGTAATGGCAAACGCAGAAGTCGGTGATGATGTATATGGTGATGACCCAACAGTAAACGAGCTTGAGCAGTGGGCAGCCAACGAAACGGGCTTTGAAGCCGCGATGTTCACCTCTTCAGGTACGCAAGCCAACCTACTCGGCCTAATGGCGCACTGTGAGCGTGGTGATGAATACCTATGTGGTCAACAGGCGCACAACTACAAATACGAAGCCGGTGGCGCGGCGGTATTGGGCTCGATTCAACCTCAACCAATCGAGAACAACCCAGACGGCACTTTAGATTTTAAAAGGCTTGCTGCTGCGATTAAGCCAGACGACAGCCACTTTGCTCGTACTAAGCTGCTTAGTTTAGAAAACACGATCAATGGTAAAGTGCTGCCAATGTCTTACCTAGCGGAAGCTCGTGAGTTCGTAAACCAACATGGTTTACAGATGCACTTAGACGGTGCACGCATATACAATGCGGCAGTCGCGTTAGATGTTCACATTAAAGAGATCGCACAACACTTCGATTCTATGACGATTTGCTTATCGAAAGGTTTAGGTGCTCCGATTGGCTCTATGCTACTTGGTAGTAAAGAGTACATCGCTAAAGCACGTCGACTACGTAAAATGGTCGGCGGTGGTATGCGCCAAGCAGGTATTCTTGCCGCAGCTGGTAAGATGGCTCTAACAGAGAACGTGACTCAGCTTAAAGCAGACCATACGAACGCAAAAAACCTAGCGATTGGTTTAAGCAAGCTAGAAGGTTTTTCGGTTAACCCTGATTTCATTCAAACCAACATTGTATTTGCGAAGTTAGATGAGTCCGTGGATATAAACCGAATCGCTCGCGAGCTGAGCGAACAAGGCATTACGATGTCACCAGGGAATCCTGTTCGCTTTGTTACTCATAGAGGTATCAGTTCAGAAGACATCACTACTTTCCTAACAAAGCTAGAAAATGCGCTTTAGCTCTTAATAAAATTATCACTTATTGCAATTAACACTAAAGCTTCCTTCGGGAAGCTTTAATTTTTCATCAAATCTGTTAGACAATTCCACAACAAAACCAGCCTTCGACACCTGTAGGTTTTCTAGAAAACACACTAGATTGACTGGAACAGAACGCAATCTCGTTTTGGCCTATAAGAATACCTTCTAAGAATCACCCCTACATTTAAACATTCAATTAACCTTTGAGTTTGAGTTTCATTAATGACTTAAAGCTTTGTCTATTCACTAAAGATAAATAACTTAGTAATAATAACGTCAAGCTCTTATTTACCACGCATACGGTAATTAAAACTAGAGTTAACCTTCCCTACAACATTTATTTAAACAACTAATTTCAATAGATAAATGTTAGATAGGTTCTCTCCGAAATTAAAATTTAAAACCGATAAAATCAACTTATAAATTGAATTTTCATATTAGCTTTTCCGTTAATAACACAGTAACAATTGTGATGACAGCTGCCATAGTAAAACTCAATACACTCGACGTAGACCATACTTCTATTATTATCAATTAAATAAAAACCTCTCGTCAACTCAAACGCTGGGGGTAAACTCCACTATCTAATTGAATATAATATTATTATCCAATTATTTAGTCTCTTCTGCTCAGGTTAAAATCATACTAAAAATCATACTTCTCTTAAATAATAAACTTTTTTTACTACTTCACCATTTTTTAAAGCACATATAGTTTTCAAAGTTAAGCAACAAGTTACATTCAACCGTTGAGAGGTGAGATTATGGTTAGAGCATTTCGAATTCTTCATAACTTAATCGTCTCAGCGTTAATTTTCAGTCTGTCACTTTCATTATATGCCAGTGCTAATAGCTTAACGTTAGGAATTAGCGGTCAGATCAAAGACCGATGCGAAATAAACTTCCTTTCTGGCAACATTATGAATTTTACGGAACACCGTGATGTGCAATCGTTGCCTTTTAATATTTATTGTAACCGTCCGTTGGGTATAACGATCAACTCAAAATATGGAGGCTTAAAATATCAACATCAAGGGTTTGATATTATTGAAAGTTACAATTTGTCATTACAAATAGACGAAATTCGTCTTCATGAAAGTAGGCACAGTAGCCAACTTACTTCACCAGTAATGATAGACAGTTCTGGTGTTATTCCGTTCTCTCAACAGGGGAATCTTAGGGTAGCACTCGAAAATAGCTTGCATTACGCAGGTTATTATCAAGACGTTATTGAGATCGAAGTTTACCCTTCGATTCATAGCGTAACAAAGTGAAAACTCTGCAATGTATCTGCAGAACAACATACGCTCAGCATTATTCGAGCCAATCATTTAAGATAAAGGAATTTCTAATGAAAAAGCTAACACTCTACGCAGCAACAGTCACAGCTATTTTTGGCGCTCAAGTCCAAGCCGCTCCAGGAGATGTACAGTTAGTTGGATTTGTTTCACCTGTATGTGAGGTTACTGGTCTTTCAACGCAACTTATGGACTTTGGTAACGTATCTCAAATTCAAAACCTTTCTGTTAGTGGTCTTAACATGAAGTGTAATGACGTCGATGGTGCAACTGTGACACTGACAAGTGCTGAAGGTGGTCTAGAGTCAGACGATAGCGAAGACTACGCTCTTACCTACGATGCAACATTCAATCCTTCAGGTTTAGCTCCTTTCACGCTTAATGCACCAGGGGGCCCAGGTCTAAATGACGTTTCAGTCAGTAATTCTTATGGCGGTTCTGGAGCATTAGCGACAGGTGTTGCCGCATCTATTGATATTGTGACGACAGAAACCTCCCCATGGGCAGGTGGCTACTCAGATACATTAACTGTAAATATCACCTCAAATTAGAGGTTAATAAGTCGGGGGCTATTATTTGGCCTCCGACTTAATCTCATATCAATATCAATATCAATATCAACGACATAAGTTTAATTTGGAGCTCTTCGCTATGTATAAATGGATCATGCATAAATGGATCGTTCTTTTCCTATTGTCACTCACTTGTCTGTCCGCTCATGCGTTCAAAGTCGAACCGATGTCTATGGAAATGACACCGCTTGGCAAAAGAGCTCAAATGACCATGAGGATTGAAAATTCTTCAACCGAACCACTCACGGTTGAATTGTCTCCAGTATTTATGACCATGAACGAATATGGCAAAGAGACCACGACGCCTGCAGATGACGAGCTATTAGTGATTCCGGTGACCGCAATAATAGAACCTGGACGATCGCAATCCATTATGGTGCGGTATTTGGGCGATCCTTCCATCACAGAATCTAAAGCCTATCGCATTGCTGTTAAGCAAGTAAAAGTTCAAAGAGCGAGCAGTAATCAAGGGCAAGTAAGTCTTTTACTTCAGTTTAATACACTTATCAACGTCCGACCTCAGAACACGGCTTCTCAGCTAGAAGTCAAAAGTATCGAACAAAATGACAAAAGGAATAAATGGGTTCTTGAAGTACTTAACAGTGGCAATAGTTATGGTCGATTAACCAATACAACATGGAAAATATCTGATGGTAAAAATTCAACCTATTTAAAAGGCGTAGAAATCGCAAAACGAATTCCGGGAACTTTAGTCCTTCCCTACTCCACGCGTTTTTTTGAAATGCAGCCTCTTAAAAATTATGACGTAAACACCCTATCGATTGAAATAGAGCAGGATCAATAGTAATGAGACGTTATATTTGGGGAGCGCTCATTTCTTGCTTTCTGTGTGCACAAGCGTTTGGCATAACACTGTTTCCAACCGTCATCGAACTCAACACCGATCACCGGGCAGCATCTCAACTGGTTGTCACTAACAACTCAACACAAGCTCTCCCACTTGAAGCTAACGTTCGTCGTTTGAACTTCTTATTAGATGGCACGTTCGAGACATCTGATCTAGCGAGTGAAGAGATGTTTGTGTTTCCACCAGCGGCGATGTTAGCCCCCGGAGAACGTCAAGTATTCCGTATACAATGGTTGGGAAACAGAACACTCGAAACCTCTCAAAGTTATTTCATTCGTTTCAGTACCGTGAATATTGGACAGAACAACGCGAGAATAGATAAGCCCATCGGTTTAACCACCGGTATCAATTTGCAAGTTCACTACAATGCGTTGTTGCACATTCACTCATCCTCGTTAGAACCTGACGTGAAATTGCACGTAGATAAACAAGGCAAGCTAACACTGACTAATTCAGGGTCACGATTTACCTATACATCGTTACTTCATTTTACGGGGCTCGAATCTCAGAGCCAAAAAGTACATGCGGCTTTAGGTGAGCAATTTATTCCACCACACTCCACTATTACTTTCCCTTCTTCTTTAAATTACTTACCAATGGGCACTTACCATGGGCATGAAAACTGAAACCCATCACAAGATGTGGCAAGTTTTGTATGTCTTGGGATTAGTACTTTTTTATTGTGCCGCCTTAAGCCCTGCAGCTTGGGGCCAGGAAATGGTTTTGAATCAAACAGGGCGAGATATTCAACTTACATCTTTGCTAAGGATAAGTGACACCATACTGGGGGAAGCGGACATTATCATTACCGCAAACAACGAGATCTTGTTACCGAAGGAAAGTACGCTTTCTCTCCTTTCTTCCGTCGTAACTCATGAAGGTATTGGGAAACTCAATGACACGACAGACGATGAGATGCTGTCTCAGCATCATTTTGAGAGCGTAGGATTAAATCTGAGTTTCGATTTCTCGTCATTAGAATGCATCGTGACGGTACCACCTGAATTTAGCTTAACCCAACAACTGTCTATGAACGGCGCAGATGATTTTTATAACTATGCCGAACCAAGTTTATTAAGTGGATACGTTAACTTTGCCCTTTCGGCCAATGAGACCCAATATGTGGATCAAAATTCGTCAAGGCAAGATCTCTATCGCGGTCAATTCGACTCCGCACTTAACATTGGTTTTCTAAACTTTGAGTATGAATCCTATCTAGAAAACAGCTCATCACAAGATTCACGATACGTAAGAGAAGGATCTCGCCTTAATATTGACTTTGCCGAACAAGGAACACGACTTGTCCTCGGCGATATGTACAACAGTGGTCAATCTTTTCAGGACAGCACAGACATACTTGGTATTGGTTTAACTCGAGATTTTACGCTCATTCCAACCAGAAATGCACGGCCACGAGCCAATCAATCATTCACCCTTCAAAGGGCTTCAAATGTCGATGTCTATATAGATGGGATCGCAGTCCAACGATTAACCCTCGGCGCTGGTAGCTATAACCTTAGTGATATCCCCCTTGCACAAGGTAGTAATGATATTGTACTCGTCATCACCGACCGCTCCGGGAATGAAGAACGTATCGAGTTTTCTATTGCAACCGGTAACGACTTGCTCAATAGCGGTGAGTTTGAATATAGCATCATGTATGGAGCGCCTTCTGAATTACAAAATGGACAACTAGAGTACCTAACCGACGAGCGTATTTTCCATGGTTATATTGATGTGGGTATTAGCCCTTGGTTAACGTTGGGTACGAACTTTCAAACCCGTGAAGATCTTTATCAATATGGTGCCACCGCGTTACTCGCTTCTATATGGGGCGTCACTGAACTCACTGCCTCTCGTAGCGAACACCCTACATTTGGAATTGGCGACGCTTACAAATTTGCATTCGATGCGGAGTTTTCCAATACCAACACTCTGTCCCCACAACTGAGTTTTAGTTATGAATATCTGGCCAACAATTTTACTGGGGTCTCAGGGTTTGATACTTCCGATATCGATATCAACTTAACCACTCATTATGTGTCTGCATTCAGCTCCATTTACCTTGGTCAGTCTTTACGTGCCGCCATGACCCTCAATTACCGATCAGGAATAGACAAAGAGAACGATTATTGGCTGATTAGCCCGAGTTTATCAGACGGACTGTTTGATACTCCCGCTACCTGGAGTGCACGCGTTAACTATCGACATAACGCAAGCGAAGACGATGACATCAGCACGACTGTCACCATAAGTTGGCCTCTTAGTCGACAAACTCGTGTTGTCGGTCGTTACACCACAGAGCTCAATGAAGCCGCCTTAGATTACAGCTATCAGAATAATATTGGTAACACAGGAGGGGTGTCGGCGTTTGCGAGTGTTATTACTAACGAAGAGACGGATGCCGATATGGATGCTGGGATTAACTACACGGCCAACCGTTATGAATTGAATGCGACCCACGCTTCGCGGCTTGAAGAAATTACTGGTGAAACACGAAACCACAGTACCGACGTAACTATTAATAGTTCACTTGCTTTTGCAGGTTCATCTGTGGCAGTCGGCAGACCAGTACGCGAAGCGTTTGCGATTGTCACTAAACATAAGAGTCTGAAAGAGAATGACGTGGCTATCGATCCCACAAGAGACGGTGAGTACGCACGCGTTTATCTTAAAGGAGATGCAAGTGCTATGGTCTCAGACCTTGTAGCTTACAATGGCCAAGTAATCAGTTACGAGGTCGATAACTTGCCGCCAGGGTATGACTTAGGTGATGGCGCTTTTTGGATTAAGCCGGGTTATAAACGGGGCTTCCAACTCCAGATTGGATCTGATGCTGTATTAACCGTTATTGGCAAGCTATTCGATCGTCAAAGTAACAACCCTATTTCACTTGTCGCTGGTGTAGCACATTACCTTGGTGAGGCAAAACAGTTGCCCATTGACTTCTTTACCAATCGTAACGGCATATTTGCAATCTCTGGATTAAAGCCAGGTAAATATCAATTGGTACTAGACACTAAAGAACAAGAGTCAGTCATCATTTCCCTCAGTGAACGCAGTGACAACTTGATAAGACTAGGAGATGTATATGTTGAATAAACACGTACTTTGGGGATCCTTTTTCCTCATCGCCACAAACCATCTGCCTTATGCATTTGGGTGTGAAGCTAATGCGTTGACTATTCAACCCGTCTCATCTAAATCACAATATGATGTTTTCAGTGCAGGCACATTCGCGACAATTAACACTTACCGAATAGATGCAAACATAATTGGCGAACCATGCGAGTTAAGCTTAATTTTGCAGCTTAACGATACCAGTCGCTCGTTAAAAGGGTCGAACCAAGACAAACTCAACTTTGAGTGGTCAGGGCAGATTGGCATGCCGGTTGCTAATCAATGGCACTTATCATTAACCGATAGCCACCCTTCGGCAACGATACAAATGCGATTTCCGAGCAAGCAATGGTTAGCGTCAGGAACCTATCGAGGGCTTTTAGAAGTCTCGCCTTCTTATACCTCTGATAGTAAACAAGTGGAAATTAGCCCTAGCTCCATTCCGGTATCGGTTAACGTTCCGCCTGCTGCGAAAATTCATTTTTATGGATTGACCCAACAACATTATGACCTTGATCTAGGGACATTATATTCAAACAAGATTATTCGCTCTGCACCTAACCTATGGGTTCAAAGCAATACAGCTTATACCATCGCATTCGAATCATCCCATCAAGGAATGCTACGTCATGAATCTAATGAGACTAAGTGGGATATTCCATACCAACTTTCCCTCGATAGCGACAGAATAAACCTTGAGCAACTGGATGCGAGAATTCAACGTCTTTCCGCAACGATTGGTCAACCTATTCCTTTGAATTTTGTCATTGGTGAAACAGAGAACAAACCAGGAGGGAAATATGACGATACATTACAAATTTCTATTGAACCTCGACTTTCACGGCAACCATAATTATGCAATTATGTAAAAATTAAGCCGCAGAGCTCAATTTTATAAAACACAACGTCATAGAATCAAAACTTGATTTACCAGGCTCGGGATAAGTTATGCATAGAAATAATTTAAAGCACATGCTCCTAATTGGTGACAACGGTATTAACAACCAGTTTATTCAGCGCGAAATAGAAAAATACAGTGATTTTTCTTTTAGCAGAGAATGTATGACAAGCATTGGCCGCTCGAGTAACCGTAAGACTTTCGATGTCATCCTTATTAGCTACTTACTATTAGCAAATATCGAAGATATCAACATCATTTTATCAAAAGTAGAGTCAAATAAATGGGTAGTCTACGATGTTCCTGCTGACATTACCGGACAGAGTATTACCGTAATGCAGTTATTCAACTTGTTTGATATAAAAGGAATCATATATCAGGACGCTCCTGTTGATCACCTTACCCGTTGTCTAAAAACAGTGTGTGACGACGATTTGTGGCTACCGAGAAAGTTAATGTCACATATTCTATCTAATAGACACGATTACACTTTCAAGTCAAAAGTAATACTATCTAGCCTTACGAAAAGAGAAGTTCAAATATTTAAGCGCGTGATTAGAGGAGATTCAAAT
>NZ_AJZD02000066.1 GCF_000272105.2 Vibrio splendidus 12E03 | reverse complement strand
AGCAGATCATGGTCAAACGTTTGCTTAGACATTTCTGATGCCCTGTCACTCATTATTGTAAATATTAATTTACAGTGGATATTTTTAATTACATTAGAGATTGCATTTGGAATTAAACTCAATCAGAATACTTAAAAATCGAGATATTCTTTGGGTTTATGCGCTTAAGCTAGAAGAATTACAATGAAAACACACCCTAACGTAAAGAATTATATACAATGAATAAATCAAAGGTTTTTGGTAGTACTTTGCTCATTGCAGGCACAACCATTGGTGCTGGCATGCTCGCTCTTCCACTTGCTTCTGCAGGTATTGGCTTTTCAACTTCACTTTTCTTGATGCTGGGTTTATGGGCATTAATGGCTTTTACTGCGCTATTAATGGTAGAGCTTCACCAATTCGCAGAATCTGACGCTACCCTACACACGTTAGCTCACACCATTTTAGGGACAAAAGGAAAGTGGATTGCGAGCTTCGCGGTGATGTTTCTTTTCTACGCTCTGTGTGCGGCATACATAGCTGGCGGCGGCGCGCAATTTAACCAACGTATTTCGGATATCGCGGGTATCGAACTCAATGGTCAAATCACCACGCTTCTATTTACTCTGTTAGTTGCCGGCGTTGTGACGATTGGTACACACAGTGTTGATAAAGTTAACCGTGTTTTGTTTGGCTTAAAGCTTATCGCAATGGTTCTGGTACTCAGCTTCCTGGCTCCAAACATTACCTCTCAATACTTAATGAGCATGCCTTTACAGCAAGGCCTAATTGTAGCTGCAATTCCTGTTGTATTTACCTCTTTTGGTTTCCACGGCAGCATCCCATCAATCGTTCGATACCTAGATGGTGACGTTCGTTCTTTACGTAAGGTTATGATTATTGGCTCTGCACTGCCTCTGGTTATCTACGTTTTCTGGCAAAGTGTTACTTTGGGTGTGATTAGCCAAGAGCAGCTATTATCGGACACAAGTTTGGGCGCGTTATTAGTCTCACTATCGCAAACTGTTCATCAATCCAACCTAAGCGTGATCGTCGGTGTATTCGCGGACCTTGCACTGCTGACATCTTTTATTGGTGTGAGCTTAGGCTTATTTGAATTCATGGGCGACTCACTGAGCAAGAAACTAGGCAATGCAAAACGTGTTAAGACAGCCGCTATCACCTTCTTACCGCCACTGGGTTTTGCCTTATTTTACCCACAAGGTTTTATAATGGCTTTAGGCTATGCAGCCATTGCACTTTCAGTGCTCGCGATTCTATTACCAACAGTGATGGTCTATAAGGTTCGCTACACTGATTTCTCTGCAAAACCTCAATCTGCAGAGGCCAGTTACCAAGTATTAGGCGGTAGCAAAGCGTTGTTTTTGGCGGGTAGCGTTGGCGTGTTTATCATTGGCGTTCAAATTCTTATTTCAGTAGGGTTATTGCCTTCTTTAGGCTAATAAACCCATACATAACTAATTTACTTGATTCAGTTCTCATAATTGGCAACGCGCTATCATTAATTTTCACAATTAGTCGATTGATATCACATTTTTATTGAGGTTGGTTATTTAGAGTCCACGGTAAAGGATTTACCGTGGAGTTTTTATGAAAGAAGTACAATTTCGAACGATAGACAAACTGTTTATCAAAATGTCGATCAACGACAAGTTTTGGGTTATTTTCTTAATCTTTTTTGCCGCTCTGGCAAGCCTAGCTGGACTGAACTACGTCAACAAAATGGAACACATTGACGTAACTGCAAAACAGCAGGTCGAGTATCAACTGCAAGGCATTTTATCAGCATCAGATTCCCCTGCATCTGTTCGCTCTGTTAGCCAGCAAACTCGCGCTCAACAAACCACTATTTCAAATAATGGTTCTGTGACTGCCACAGCACTCGCACAGGATGGCAACTACTACTCACTTACCGTTTCAACTAACGATATACAGAATCAAAAGCAGCAAGCACTGTACACTTTATTACTTAGCTTCTTGTGGTGTGTGCCTTTTGGTCTTTTCTGTTACTGGGTAGCGACTTTCCTAGGCGGCGCACTTTGGGTTCTTTATTCAACGACTCAAAAGATTGGTGATGGTGACTTAACATCACGCCTTGGCTTCCACCCTGGCCGTGATGAATTCGGCACGATTGGTTGTGCGCTTGACCGTTCAATGGACACGCTTAGTGAGTTAGTCAACAACGTAAACCACAGTGCAGCAACGCTAAGCGAAACATCGGCTTCTTTCGAAACAGAGATGAAGCGCAGCGAAACACAAATCATGAGCCAGAATGCGTCTCTTGACTCTGTAGCGACAGCAATGGATCAGATGACAGCGTCAGCCAATGAAGTCTCTAACATCTCTGCACGCTCAACTGAACAAACAGAGCAAGATGCTCAACAAATCAACGATAGCCATGCGAAGGTCCAACAAGCAATCTCAGAGATCACCACCCTTTCTTCTTTGATTGAGCAAACCTCATCTTCTGTTACTAGCTTGAATGTGAATACGAGCCAAATTAATGAAGTCATCACGACGATTAACGCTATTTCAGAGCAAACTAACTTACTTGCTCTGAATGCCGCGATTGAAGCGGCTCGTGCAGGCGAACAAGGCCGAGGTTTCGCAGTTGTTGCTGATGAAGTTAGAACACTGGCAAGCCGCACTCAGTCGGCTACTGTTGAAATCCAAGCGATGATTGAGCGCTTACAACAAGAGAGTCAAAATATCGCGAAGATCACCGAACAAACGGTTGATCAAGCGCAAACCAGTAGCCAGCTGATTTCAAACATTGGTCACGACGTAAACTCGATTGCAGATTCAGCTCAAGCACTAATGGACATGAGTATCCAAATCGCAACATCAGCCGATGAGCAAAGTAACGTTGCCAATACGATTGCAGCAGAACTTAACGATATTCGCAGCCAATCCGATGTGATTAAAGACGTGGCTCAGAATTCGTCAAATGGCGTATCTAGGCTAACAGAAGCGTCGGTTTCTCTGTCTCAGACGTTGGCACGCTACCGCACTTAAGACTCAACTGGCGACTAGCGGCGTGAATTGAAAACAAACTAATGAGGACTCGTAATGGGTCCTTTCTTTTTGGCTTTTGTTTAATAACATTACAAGAACCATGGTTAATAACGATGATATTATCAATTACCATGAAGCAAGTCGCAAAGGAGAGATTAAGAAGTGTCAGAACTGTCTAATATTCGAGCTTAGGAGTAATCTAATTGAACGGGTCTTTTTTCGCTTACCCTCTTGCTGCAGGTGACACATAATGAATAAAACAGAAACACCAAACACCGACGAGATTACATGCCCTTTGTGCCAACACGACGAGTATCTGCTTTCAGAAAGTGGAGAGAAGTTTACTTGTGCATCTTGCGGTTTCCATACCAAACAATTTAGTAAGGTAGTCAGCCTTCAATTGAGCTCTACCCCACCAAAGCTGCAGAATTCGATATACCACAATTTGAGCAGTGCTTGCCATTAATCCAAACTGAAATTTCTTCTAAACTGTAGATATCCTGAGCCGCGAGTTCTGCTGAGTCGGCTTCGGGATCTACGATTGCTTCATCAATACTCGGGCGCAGTCGAAACGATTGGATACCCGCGCGAACACCAGCCTCAATCCCTTTCAACGTATCATCCACATAGATGCACTCATTCGGTAGAAATCCCATATTCATGGCCGTGTACATAATTAGATCAGGTTCTGGCTTCCAGCTGTTAGCATCAAAAGCTGAGAACACTTTGCCTTTGAAGTCGTCGAGCATGCCAGTCATCGCCAATGAAGACTCAACTCTAGATTTCGGTGCATTGGAAGCAATACAAAACTCGATGTCTTGTCGTTTGAGGAATTCAATAAGTTCGATAGCGCCATCCATCGGCTTTAAATGACGCTGGAACAGTGCTTCTAATTCAGTGCGATATAACGGTTCAAGTGTATCAATTGAGATAGATAGCCCAAGACGTTCTTGTGTATCCATTAAGATGTCGGCTAACTTCCCGCCTTGAAAGTGCGCGTAACAGTCGTTGACGTTTAGCTCTGCCCCAAAGCCAGTGAAAACGTTCACCAAAGCTTGACAGCACAGCTTTTCACTATCTATAAGTGTTCCGTCACAATCGAAAATCACACATTTAGTCTGTTCTAATCGCATAGGTATCTCACTCAGATTGAATCCAAGTTTTATCCTATAGTGTTCTTTCAATGGGCGAGATGATTGAGGTAACAGTTTGCAGATACAGGCTTATTTCTCTTCGCGAAATATGGAGTTGATCACTTTATTGCTCGGCATAAGCAACAGCTTTCATCAAATTAACCCAAATTCTACGAAATCAAATACTGCGAGGTTTACATAAGCGACTCAATTTCAGGGGAAAATTTAAATCACCACTTCCTAGCCGAATCGTGGTGATTAGATAAAAGCCAAGACCGTATAAACGATTAAGATAAAGCGAGACTTAGCTAACAACCGACTCTTCTAATACCTTAGTTTCAAGCGAAGGTGAAGCCGCATATTCTACAGTTCCAGTATCGGGGTACGAATCTCGGATAGCGACAAACTCGGGTAAGTGTTTCAGTAACAATTTGGTTAGCTGAGGATCAAACTGGTAGCCACACTCTCGCTCGAACAAATCGACCACCATCTCTAATGGCCACGGTTCTTTGTAGCAACGTGCACTAAGCAGAGCATCGAATACATCGGCTACGGCAGTGATACGAGCAAACAGGTGTATTTCATCACCTACTTTTCCATTTGGGTATCCAGCACCATCCCAACGCTCATGATGTTCGTTAGCAATGATTGCTGCGAGGTTGGTAATATCACCAGCTCCGCTCTTCAGTAAGTTATAGCCAGCCGTAGTATGAAGCTTCATCACCTCCCACTCTTGGTCGGTTAATTTCCCAGGTTTATCCAAGATTGATTCAGGGACTGAAATCTTACCCACATCGTGCATTGGGCTGATGATCTCAATCATCTCGACCTCACGATGGCTCAAGCCACGATACTTAGCAAGCAATGCAGACAACTTGGCTACACGCTTAACGTGATTACCTGTTTCGCCAGAGCGGGTTTCAATTGCTTCTCCGAGAACATGAATCATATCCTTTTGAATATTCAAGGTCTGTTTCTGAAGCTTTAAGATTCGTTTGTTCTTATTCGCCAACTCTTTCTTTTGGCGCAGAGTAACGAATTGCATCAAGATGATCAGACTTAAACCCGCAATCACCATCGACAGCCCCAATAACAACTGGAAGTTTTTGCGAATAAAGGACGACGGTTCGTTAATAAATACCGCTTCATCAGGTAATGCGTTGGCACTGATCCCGTATCGTTTCATTGCAGGGTAGTTGAATACAAAACGTTTGTTATCTCCTGGAGTTAACGGTTCTGCAAAACCGAGAGGAAGATATTTATCCAACGCATCAACAGCCTCTTCACCCATGCTCTGTGAGTGATTCACATAGCCACCGAGAACATCGCCCGAAATATAAAACTGCCACAAAGCAAACACCGGAGCGGCACTCGCTGTTGACAACGTATCCGCAATCTCTTGGTAAGTGTGGTAAACCCCTTGCTTCAACTCGGTGTTGTAATGACTGAGTAATACCGCATCGTCCGCAGAGATCCCTTCCAAAAATTGGCTTGTATGTTCAAGCGACAAATCGCGAATTTCTACGAGATTGATATTTGGAAACTCAGCCATCATTCTGTTCATTTCTTTATGAATTAGCTCAGACGTGACACTGTAATCATTTACAAAATAAAGATTCTTTAGATTAGGCCTTAATTGGGAGATCAGCTTAATATTAACGTCTATCTGATCGTTCTCATAAAGCACGGTTGCTCTGTCAGACACCGCATACATGTCGGTACTGAAATCATTGATGCCAGCAGCAACGACAGGTGTTGAGCGATCAATCAAATTAGGCAGAGATTCAAGAAAATTGGCCGCGTTATCGTCCGTCGCAATTACGCCATCAAACTTATAACCTGCATATTTCGCACGTAAGTAGTTCGCGAGAGAGTCGTAATACTCTGGGCTGTGAACACGCTTAGAATCCAAATACTCTATTGAGAGTTTAACTTCGGTTTGAGACTGGCTGAACGCACTGTCTATCCCTTTCTGGAAGTCAGCAGTCCATTGATAAGAAGGTTCGTATGAGTGTAAAACTAGGATGCGTTTTATATCCCAGTCGTTAGCAAAGCTGAGTGAAGAATAAGCGCTAATACACAATACAGCGATTGAGATCAATAGCTTGTACATACAATACCCTTTAAATAAGACGGGGTATTGTACTTAGATTAACGCTTTCTCAAAGAATCTTTAGTTCTCGATCCACACTTTATCGCAAGAAGCATGATCTTGTGCCCAAAAATCGTGTAACTGCTTAGCAAAGTCGTTGATACTTTGACCATTTCCAGCAACAACGTCCGAGATCAATAGGGAACCATCCGCTTCTGTGACGATAGCGCTCGCCACAACTTCACCGTTTTGAGTACCAATATATAATACATGATCGTCAGAAAGCATAATTTGGCTCAAGAACTCAAGCATGTGTGCCCTTTCGATTTCATCTTGGTAAACGCTTGCTTGGTTGAGTGAAAATAGCACGGTCAATTTATGGAAATCGACTTTATGCAGTTCATCAATTTGGGAAGGAGTTTGATCTTGTGCTAGGAGTTGGTATGTCTTGGATGGAAGTTTGCTTTGATAAAGTTCACGGCCAAGGAGGCTCTCTTTTGCGGGGTAAGCAATATCGAGCTGACTAAATAGCCATTGGTTTTTCTTGTGTGCAATTTCAGGTATTTCGTTATTCATTCTTTTAGTACCTACGGTTAGTATCCCCAAATATCGCAGTTATTTGGAAGACATACGGTCGGCTGAGGTGCCGAGCTACAAGCAGAGAGCATACAGAGCATGACCAAGGCCAACAAGTACTTTAAATGCTTCATATTTTTCATTATCCAACAACATCCTTTAAGAACTTAACGAAAAGCTCTACACTCGTATCCAAGCTTTCAATATCCTTATAGTAAACAGAACTATATAAATAAAAAGGACTTCTTATGAAAAAAGCCTTAATAGCAGCAGGTATCGTGACAATGTTAGCTGGCTGTTCGGACAACGAGGTTGGCGACGTCTCACTGGGTTTCTTCACAATGAAGGATATCAAGATGTCTTCATTAGATGACGATAAGATCGCGGGTGTTACCTGTCATATCGCATCAATCGAAGCAAACCTTAGCCTTTCTGATCCAAGTGATAGCTCTATCTCTTGTCGTCAAACAGGTGAAATTACACCAGAAATGATTGCTCAAATAGACAAGAGTAAGTCTGGCGAAGTGGTATTCAAGCAATCGAAAAGTATCTTCTTTAAAACAATGAAGGTTCGTCGTATCTACGATGCAGAGAATCAGTCGCTGCTTTACTTGTCTTACACCACCAAAGAAACAGAAGGTAGCTTCAAACACAGCCTTTCAACTGTTCCACTATGGGGTACAGAGGCTTACGTTGATCCAGCGACGTTAGTGCAGCCAACCGAGTAGTTTCAAACATATAGTTAGTTGAATCACCTGTACAGACATTGTGCAGGTGATTCAAAATGTAATAAAAATGAAAGAAACAGAAACAAAATGTGATATCATGCGGCAAAATTTTTTCACTGTATTTTTCATATGAAGTTTCCTGGACAGCGTAAATCTAAGCACTACTTTCCAACTCACGCACGTGATCCGTTGGTCAACCAAATTCAACAAACGCCTAAGCTTCACCGCGCAACGATTGTCGGTGTTGGCCAAACGATTGTTGATATCGAAGCCCGTGTTGACAACGAGTTCCTAGAAAAATACGAGCTGAGTAAAGGTCACTCACTGGTATTGGAAGAAAGTAAAGCAGATGCGCTGTATGAAGAGTTAGTTGAGCGCGGTTTGATCACGCATCAATATCCTGGCGATACTATCGGCAACACACTGCACAACTATTCCGTACTGGCAGACAGCAAATCTGTCCTGCTTGGTGTGATGTCTAAAAAGATTGAAGTTGGCTCTTTTGGTTATCGTTACCTTTGCCGCACTTCTTCTCGTATGAATCTAAACCACCTACAAACTGTTGATGGTCCAATTGGGCGTTGTTACACGCTGATTTCTGAAGATGGCGAACGTACGTTTGCAATCAACGAAGGCCACATGAACCAACTTCTTCCAGAAAGCATTCCTGAAAAAGTGTTCGAGAAAGCGTCTGCATTGGTTGTGTCGTCATACCTAATGCGTGGCAAACCTGAAGATCCGATGCCAAAAGCGGTACAAAAAGCGATTGAATACGCGAAAGCGCACAATGTGCCTGTTGTACTAACACTTGGTACTAAGTATGTGATCGAAGGCAACGCTGAATGGTGGCAAGAATACCTGAAAGAAAACGTAACCATCGTCGCGATGAACGAAGACGAAGGTGAAGCGCTAACGGGCGAAAAAGATCCTCTATTGGCTGCTAACAAGGCACTTGAGTGGGTTGACCTAGTTCTATGTACTGCAGGTCCTATTGGTCTATACATGGCAGGTTACACTGACGAACCAGCGAAACGCGAAACCACACTGCCATTGTTACCGGGTAACATCCCTGAGTTCAATAAATACGAATTCAGCCGTGCGATGCGTCAGCAAGACTGTAAAGACCCAGTAAAAGTGTACTCTCACATTGGCCCTTACCTAGGTGGCCCACTTGAGATTAAGAATACCAATGGCGCTGGCGATGGTGCACTTTCAGCACTACTTCACGACATGGCAGCAAACAGCTACCACCACGTGAATGTACCAAACTCAGAGAAACACGAGCACACTTGTCTAACTTACTCTTCACTGTCTCAAATTTGTAAGTACGCAAACCGTGTAAGCTACGAAGTGTTGACTCAGCACTCTCCTCGCCTTTCTCGTGCATTACCTGAGCGCGAAGATAGCTTAGAAGAAACATACTGGGATCGTTAATATACCATATTAGGCAGTTACCTCTCAAAGGTTAACGCCAAGTGAGATTACCCATTCCTTGAAGGGCTGCCTATATGCAGCCCTTTTTGTATTCAACACCAATATAACGGCAGCTGAAGGTAATCATATCGAATATTTTGCTCGTTTAAGATTTGATCTCGCGCAATGACTCTTTAGATCTGTTATCTTCCAGCACATAATTCGTGTGGTTTGCCTTTACTTGGCAAATTTATACAGTACTATCGCCACGCAAACGTTTACGTACCACCTTTCGGTTCTGATATAAGGATCAAATATGCTGTCTGATATTGATATTTGTCGCTCTACTCCCCTTAAAAACATCAGTGAGGTTGCCAAGCAAGCTGGCCTGCACCACAACGAACATCAGCCATTAGGGCAATTCAAATCTAAAGTGTCTCTCACATCACTTGAACGCCTCGCCAACCAACAAGATGGTAAGTTAGTCGTAGTCACGGCGATCACACCGACACCTCTTGGTGAAGGCAAAACCGTCACTACTATCGGATTAGCACAAGGCCTCGCAAAGATTAACCAATCTGCAATGGCCTGCATTCGTCAGCCTTCAATGGGCCCGGTATTTGGTGTAAAAGGCGGCGCAGCGGGCGGTGGTCACTCTCAAGTTGCCCCTATGGAACAATTAAACCTGCATCTCACGGGCGATATTCATGCTGTTACGGCCGCTCACAACCTCGCCTCCGCCGCCATTGATGCACGTTTGTATCATGAACAGCGTGAAGGGTTAGACGCCTTTGAAACGCGCTCAGGCTTAAAAGCACTGAATATCGACCCAAGTAGAATCGTTTGGCGACGTGTACTTGACCATAATGATCGCGCATTACGCATGATCACGGTTGGCAAGAACGAAGCAGACAAAACAATTAACGGCTTTGAGCGAGAAGATGGATTTGATATCTCAGCCGCTTCTGAACTAATGGCCATTCTTGCTCTTGCCAATGACCTTCAAGATTTGAGAAAGCGCATCGGACGAGTGGTACTTGCTTACAACAAACAAGGCTTGCCGCTAACCGCAGATGACTTCAACGTTGCAGGCGCAATGACCGTGACCATGAAGGATTCTATTGAACCAACATTGATGCAAACCCTTGAAGGCGTTCCTACCCTAATTCACGCCGGGCCTTTCGCGAACATCGCACATGGTAACTCTTCAATTATTGCCGATAAAATAGCGTTAAAGCTGAGTGACTTTGTGGTAACTGAAGGTGGTTTCGGCTCAGACATGGGCTTTGAGAAAGCGTGCAACATAAAAGCGAAAGCGTCGAACAAGAAGCCCGATTGCGCTGTGGTTGTCGCAACCTTACGTGGATTAAAGGCTAACTCTGGTTTATACGATTTGAGACCGGGCACTCCATTACCAGATTCAATCTTTAATGATGACCAAGACGCGCTAATTGCAGGCTTTGAGAACCTAAAATGGCACATCAACAACGTTAAGCAATACAAAGTGCCTACAGTTGTTGCGATTAACCGATTCCCACAAGACTCAGTTCAAGAGCTCGATGCTTTGAAACAGATGATCACCGACTTCGATCAAGGCGTTAGCGTTGAAGTAAGCGAAGCATTTGGTCAAGGTGGCGAAGGGGCAACTCAACTGGCTCACGCCGTGGTAAAAGCTTGCCAAAAACAGAGTGGATTTAAGCCTTTGTATCACTCAGAGCAAAGCCTAGAAGAAAAGCTGATGGCAGTCGCTGAAGTTGGCTATGGCGCAGCAAGTATTACTCTATCTCCACTGGCTAAAAAACAACTGGCCGAATTCAAACTGCATGGCTATAACGACCTATCGGTTTGTTTAGCAAAAACACCATTATCGATCTCGACAGAAGCACACGTAAAAGGTGCACCAACCCAATTTGACGTGCCCGTTAGAGAACTAAAATTGTGTGCAGGTGCGGGTTTTATTTACGCTTTATGCGGCAATGTGATGACCATGCCAGGCTTACCTGACAAACCGGCGTTCATGTCGTTAGATATTGATAGTAATGGAAATATCGTAGGCCTAAGCTAGATGCTCTTAGCTAGATTGATGGCAATTAATCGCGATTAATTTGGCTTAGGTTTCGGAGCAGTGTTCTATACTGAGCAATCATTTACTAACTAAGTGATTGCTCAACAATCAAGCTTAAGTGCAAAAAGTTGCAGTTAAATCGTAGTTATATGCGAATCTTGTCTTAACTTCTGGGTCAAGATCACATTAAAAACCCTATAAAATATATAGTATTGCGCTGATTCTTTGAGGACAGTGATGAATACAAGTATAAAAAAACTAGTCAGCCAATTTCTATGTACCATCTTTGCCCTAGGACTAGTCCCTGCCCTCTACATCAATTCTGAACTTGACAGAATTGATGCTCAGCACACTCTAAATATTAAGCAGTCTAGCCAAAATCAAATCGAATACAGCTTTCATGAACTCGCTGTTATTGTTGAGCAAATCTCTAACTCTGTTCCTTCAATCGCCGACTCTCAAACACTACTCCGAGCGATTCGAGAACCTTCTATTATCCATAAAGAAACCCTGCAAGATCTTTGGGTGATGTTAGCTCGTGGCCAAAAATACTATTCCCAGCTTCGTTACCTCGATCTAGCTGGCAACGAAGTGTTTCGCGTTAATTATAAAGACAATCAAGCAATCGTGGTTCCAGATAGTGAACTGCAGAACAAGTCTTCGCGTGATTACTATGAGGTACTACAGCAATTAAAGATTGGTGAGATTAGCTCTCGCGGTATTGATCTTGAAGTCGAAAACGGAGAGATCGTTCGCCCTTTGATTCCAGCGCTACGCATTATGACGCCAGTCGCTGAAAACAACCGCATTATTGGTTACTTCATCGCAAACCTGAACATGCTTGAGATTTATAAGCGCCTTCACTATCAAATTGGTGCATCTTCTGCTGTTCCTATTATTCTCAACAAAACCGGACACATCATCATGGGGCCGGATCCTACGGAATCTTTCGGACATGTAATTGAATCACGTTCAGAGCAGACTTACGCAAAGTTATACCCTGAGCTTTGGACTGCGATTCAAGACAAGACATCTTCGAGCTATTTCGATGGTGAGAACTGGTATTTTCATTCCGACATCAGCCCTAAAATCAAACAGTTTGAAGGCCCTATTTACATGGTTCTTCACATTGAAAATCAGCAGTTCAGCAGTCAATACCGACAAGAAAAACAAGCGATCGTCGTTCAGATCATCACCTTGTCTTTCTTGATTTCGATGATCTCCGCTGGCTTCGTATTGTGGAACAGCAACCACAAGAAGAACAGTATCGAGAGCCAACTTGCTAAGGCCGCAATGAATGGCATGTCTGCCTTGGTGATTACCGACAGAAACAACCGAATCATCAAAGTAAACCAAGAGTTCACCCGTGTGAGTGGCTACGAGTTAGAAGACGTAAAAGGCCGCCAACCGTCCATGTTTGCCTCTGGTCGCTACAACGAAGAGTTCTACATCAAGATGTGGAGCATCATCAAAGAGAAAGGTATGTGGGAAGGCGAAGTGGTTAATCGTCGTAAAGACGGGTCTTTGATCACGGAAATATTGCGAATCCAAACCATTAAAGACTCGAAAGACGTGATTCAGTTTTATGTCGCTTCATTTGTGGATATCAGTAAGCACAAAGAGCTAGAAAACAAACTGAGAAACCTGAGCGAAAAAGATGCCTTAGCTGGTTGTTGGAACCGCCGTAAGTTCGATCTTGAGCTACGAGATGAGTGCTCTCGTGTGAATCGTTACCCTACTCGTGAACAGTCTTGCTTGGCTATCTTAGATATCGACCACTTTAAGCGTATTAACGACAGATTCGGTCACGACTATGGTGATCGCGTGATTCAAACCGTCGCTCAGGTATTGCAACGTGAATGTCGAGAAACCGATTTTGTGGCTCGCATTGGTGGTGAAGAGTTTGGTGTCGTCCTGCCACACACAACCACAGAAGAAGCCGAATACGTGCTTAACAGACTTCGAATTGCCGTTAGCCTTGAGTTAGACAACATCGTTACTGTCAGTGCTGGTATCACTAACCTGACGAGCGATCCTGCCCTTAACTACAAATGTGCCGATTTAGCGCTGTACGAAGCGAAAGCCGCAGGCCGTGACAGCGTGTGCCTGTTCCTAGACAGTGAAATGAGCGAAATCGCCTAGCTCGAATGTGACTACTAGGCGAACATTACATCGATTTCCGATCAGTTAGGCGCTGGGTGGAACTCTAACTTGTTCCCTTCAACCACCAGAATACAATCCATGTTCGCAGCATGAGCAGCCTGCTTACCTAGGTTCGTATCTTCAAACACAACACACTGCTTTGGCTGCAAACCCATACCAAAACACGCATCTAAGAAAGTATCCGGATTTGGTTTGTGATTCTTAACGTCTGTCGCTGTCACTAAGATATCAAGCTTATTCAGAATGTCTGTTTTATCTAATAATTGCTCTGCACTTTTACGCTGGCTGCCTGTCCCGACTGCAATCTTCTTATTACCCAGATGCTCTAACAACAGAGAGTGAGTACAAGGGATAACGTCTCCTTTGTCTTCGATAGCCGCAAACGACGCCATTTTAAACGTAGAAACCGCTTGTGGGTCGAGCGATAAACCGTATTTGCTGTTCACCTCACCGGCTATCTTATAACTCGGCATGCCGCCTAAGCTATGCAGCCAAGACGCTTCAAAATGAAAGCCAAACTCTTCAGCCGTTCGCTCCCACGCCTTTACATGTGCAGGCATTGTATCGATCAACGTACCGTCCATATCAAAGATTAATCCTTCATATGCCGTTAAATCTATTTTCATCACTACTACCACTCTTAAATAAAGTTACTGATACCATAACCAATATTCAGTATCATGGCGCCATATTACCGTTCAAAATGGATGTTTATGTTACAAATATCTAACTCTGTTTCGATTCAAGACTGGGAACTCCAGTTAACAGCGATCAGAGCACAAGGAGCCGGCGGTCAGAACGTCAATAAAGTATCGAGCGCGATACATTTACGTTTTGATATCAAGCACTCTACCCTACCTGACTTCTATAAAGAAAAGCTCCTCGCACACAAAGATAGCCGCATCACCAAAGACGGTGTGATTATCATTAAAGCGCAACAGTATAGAACTCAGGAACAAAACCGAGATGATGCTTTAGTGCGCTTGAAAGAATTGCTCTTGGAAGCGACAAAGGTTCAAAAAGTAAGACGAGCAACTAAGCCGACGCGTGGCTCTCAGAAAAGACGTTTAGAAAGCAAAAAACAAAGAAGCACCACCAAACAGCTGCGTGGAAGAGTGAGCTGATGGCTTCATGCCCTCAGAGAACACATTACCCTAGAAGTATCTGTCAATTTGACTAACGAATCGATCTATTACGCTGTTTATTTGAAAGAAAGACTACTGCTTCTTTTTGACCGACAAAATCAGCTTGATCAACAACAGGCGCTCTTCGCTGGTCAGCAGACGACTGACCGCCGCTACATCTTCCGCTGTCGCTTGTGATGCACCAACAATATCAAGCACCACATCCAAATCCGTCACTTTTAAGGTTCTGGTGATTGAACGATACTGAGACATCTTGATGTCCGCCTCGCCGCGTTCAATCCTTTGATAGGTTTTTAAGCTCATTCCT
The DNA here is from genome assembly GCF_000272105.2 of Vibrio splendidus 12E03. Taxonomy (GTDB): domain Bacteria; phylum Pseudomonadota; class Gammaproteobacteria; order Enterobacterales; family Vibrionaceae; genus Vibrio; species Vibrio splendidus_I. Next base: position 44,922 of record NZ_AJZD02000066.1, on the reverse strand, counting down.
GCACTCGAAGCTAACTTTTCTTGAGACAAGTTGGCTTGTTTCCTACGCTCAATCAGCGCCATGATTATGGGTTCTTGTGACATAAGATCATCCTCAAAAGACAGTTATGTCCTAAATTCAGCAAGAAGCAGACCATATTGACTTGTGATGGTTTACATAAGCTATCAAAGGCATATTATTCGCTTGATAAAAACCGTTACGTTTCATAAACCTTCACACTGATATCAGTTGTGAACGTACAGGCTAGGTAACTTGAGTATTCAAGTGTTGGGAAATTAGAAAAATTGCAAATTGCGAATAATAAAGACGTCATATTGGAAATTGCGAATCGTTATAAATTGGCATTTCCTTGCATTAAGCACGCATTAGAAACGGACAATACCCGCTCAGAAATTATTGCAGTGCAGCATAGGCTGCTGACTTACAAAGAAGTGCTGTTGCACGGAAGTATGTTGGAAGAGAAAGAATTGAAGCAGGCCTTTTCTGCTCTGAACCAAAATGAAAAAGGTGTCGCACAAAGCGGTATTCAAAACATCAACGACGCAGTAAAAGAGATGGATGTGATTGTCGAAAGATACAGTAGAAAAGCGTCTACTGAATTGTGCATCTAATATTCGTCAATAACTGATAACACCTAATATTAGTAACTCACTGCGGTTTAAACGATTAGAACAAAAATGGCCAGCCATTATTTAATGACTGGCCATTTTTAACTAACATAAAGGAGTAATATTCTAACGAGAGAACACTCTTCTAAACCCTCCAAGTAGCATCAACGCACCTAGCAAGCCAAATGACACACTGCCACCGCTGCTACCTGAGCCAGATGAACTTGTGCCAGCATACGCAACTCGTTTTGCCTCTGTCGCAGAAAACTGGACGGTTTCAGTGCTATCGATTGACCCATTAGTCACGTCAGTTATCCAATCTTTATAATCATATATCTCTGTAAATACTGATGTAACACCGATGCCTGCACCACAAGTAGTTGGTCCAAAACTGGTTATACCAACCTGTTCATAAGTAGACCCATTTTTCCAAAAAACCGGGCCACCAGAATCACCTTGGCATGTACCACCATATAGACCATTATTCGGTCCATCGCCATTAAAACAAATTTGTTTGTCTGTGACTAAGGGACCGAAGACAGCTTTACAATTAGGAGTGTCAACGTATGTAAGATCAACTTGTTGTAGCAAAGTTGTACCATCAACATCCGTTTCTATGTCGCCATGGCCAACTGCAACGAAATCATTCGCAGCATTAAGGTAAGTATCAAATTGAGGAATAACAGTTTCAGCGGAAGATTGAAGATTGAGAGAGGCTTCTAACTTTAAAATCGCAATATCATTTCTTAATAACTGATTGATACTATTTGAATAATCAGTTCGGTAATACACCTCTGATACTCGTACTTTTGGAATGTTCCCGTTAGGAAATAGCGAGGTATCTTCCAATTGAGGCACAACCACTGTAAACAACTGTGCACTCTGATCACCGTAAATACAGTGTGCCGCTGTCAAGATATGGTAATTATCTAAAATAGTCGCACCACAGTAAGGGCCTGTAGAGTAAACACCATCATAATCAATACGATCAATGAACAAGCTCGCCATTGAAGGAAATTCAGTCACTGAAGCGTTACTACCATTCACGATATAAGGTGTGACACCCACATCAGGAGCACTCTCGGCCGTGTTTTCCGTTGCCAATACACTAGATGTATAAATCAACGGTGCTAATAGCACTAAAACGGCTTTACGAACCGGACTCACTGTATAGTTCACATTCATAGTTAACTCCTTGTAACCACTACGACTTATTTATAAAAATGATATGTGGCCACCATAACACGGCATAACCCTGAGTATAGTAAGTATTTGTAACGATATGGCCACATCTCTCATTTTATAAACGAAATTTCAGACGACGTGTCTTTAGCCAATACTCAAAGTTATGTACGTTACCAAATACAAAAAAGCCTACCGTCAAACATCTTAATATAAAGAGGTAAACAATAGGCTTTCATTTAACTTAGTGGTTTCTCTTAAAAGAGATTAGCCACGGAAGTAACGTTGAGGCACGAAAGGCATTTTTTCTACTATCATTGGTAGTTTCTTGCCACGAACGTCAGCGAAGACTTCAGTGCCAATTACTGCTAGGTCTGTACGAACGTACGCCATAGAAACAGGCTTGCCAGCGTTAGGGCCTGCTGTACCACTTGTTACTACGCCAATCTGGTTGTCTTCAGCATCGAACAACTCAGCACCTTCACGTACTGGTGCTTTAGTTTGGCCCACTAGACCAACGCGCTTACGTTGAACGTCTTTCGTTGCGATTTGCCCAAGGATGATATCAGCACCAGGGAAGCCGCCTGCACGTTCACCGTCAGTACGACGAACTTTTTGAATACCCCATAGAAGGCTAGCTTCAACTGGAGTAGTTGTTGTATCTAGGTCGTGACCGTATAGACATAGACCACACTCAAGACGAAGTGAATCACGTGCGCCAAGGCCGATCCACTCTACTTCAGCTTCTGCAGTTAGCTTACGCGCTAGCGCTTCTGCGTGATCGTTCGGTACTGAAATCTCATAGCCATCTTCACCAGTGTAACCACTGCGGCTTACGATGCATTCAACGCCATCGATATCGACTTTTTGAACATCCATGAACAGCATGTCAGCAACGCTTTGTTGGAAACGAGCAAGAACTTCAGACGCTTTAGGGCCTTGAAGTGCTAATAGAGCACGATCATCAATCACTTCCATTTCTACGTCAGCAGGAAGGTGCGCAGTTAGATGGTCGATATCTTGTGTCTTACATGCTGCGTTCACAACAACAAATAGGTGATCGCCTAGGTTAGCAACCATCAGATCATCCATAATGCCGCCCTGTTCATTAGTAAAGAACGCATAGCGCTGCTTACCAGAAGGAAGGTCGATAATATCTACAGGAACCAAAGATTCTAAGACAGCAGCTGCGTTCGCGCCATGAAGACGAAGTTGCCCCATGTGAGAAACATCAAAAAGACCGGCAGCATCACGAGTGTGTAAGTGCTCTTTCTTTACACCTAATGGATACTGAACTGGCATATCGTAGCCAGCGAAAGGAACCATTTTTGCACCCTCTTCAACGTGAAGTGCATGCAGTGGTGTTTTTAGTAGGTCTTGATTAGCGTGTTCTTGAGTCATTTTATTCTCCATGAAGCGTTGCAGGCTTTCCAAATCGAATCTGCCGCTTATATCTCTATTTAGAGTCGCCTCTAACGATATGGATTAACGTTAGAAACAGTAGATAGTAAAAAGTGATGTCTTTTATATAGGCTTATCTTGTTAGCTTTATAAATATGAATAGCTGTACAAATCCTATACGGCTCACTTTCTAAGAATTCACTTCAGTAAACTTCAATCAATATGAGTAAACCGTGTTCACTATAATAAACAAGGCTGAGTCAGTTTTACACCCTTAACAAGATTAAAACAGCTCAAAATGTGACATTTAACAATTTAAAAACAATTTATAGATACATACAAAAACGCGATATTGATGCTTTTCACACCAATATCGCGTCTTTTGGCAAACGTTAGAAACAAAAGCAAACGTTTGCATTCACTATAAGAAATTCTAATTTTGTTAACTTATTTTGCAGTCACCCACAAAATCAGTGCATCTTCTGTACTAGTAGAAATCAACATATGTCCCATGTTGGCGTCGTAATACATGCTATCACCTTCGCTCATGGGTACCGGCTCATAGAATTCTGAGTAGAACATCACATCACCAGAGATCACCATCAAGAACTCCTCTCCATCGTGGCGAACCCAATCGTTATACTCTTCAAAGGTGCGTGCTCTCACTCGGCTCTTGAACGGCATCATCTTCTTATTCGAAAGTTCTGTCGCCAGCAGTTCATGCTCGTAAGTCGGAGTTGGGTGAGGTTTACCCTGGCCTGCTTTAGTTAAGTCACGACGTCCTGTTGCCACTTTTTTTCTCGGTGGCTCAAAGAGTTGCGGCATATCAATTTGTAAACCCATCGCCAGTTTTTGCATAGCCTGAAAAGTTGGCGAGATTTGTTCGTTCTCAATTTTGCTGAGCGTAGAACGCGCCAAGCCTGTTCGTTGGCTTGCTTCTTCTAGCGTAATCCCAAGCTTGCCGCGGATATCTTTAATGCGCTGGCCAAGCCTAAGTGGTTCAATATTTTGATCTAACGTTTCCTTCGCCAACGTTAAAGATGGGTACTCATCATAAATGTCTTCTGACATAGGTCCCTCATTAATTTCTTGCTTCCTGTCTATTAATTTCATTGTTGCATGAAGCGCTTTGTTGATTAAAGAGCACACAGAGAAATAAAGCGTGCTCCCTGTAGCAAAACAAGAAAAGTTGTTTCCTATTGGAAATTTTTGTTGAAAATTGATTTTATCGGAGCTATGTTATCGACTTGTTAGATGAAGAGATGCTACTTCAGCTTGCAGCAAATGATAGATTTAACATTTGTAAGAGCTGTTTTTTACCCGAACTTTTTGGGAAACAATTCGTGCTGCATTGACCCTACAACGATCGCTTAGACGCTGTAAGAGTATATTTATAACGCAATTATCGTTTATCTGTACCTATATAGCGCAAACGATACCGATGCAGAAATCAACGTAAGACCTAATGGACTATAAAAACAATCACCATTAGCTTAATGAAAGGTCTCGACAATGAACGCTTACCAAAACCATAGCTTAGACAGTTTTTTCTCTACAAACCTATCTGGTACTGACGACGCTGTATTTGCTGGAATCCAAGCAGAGAACACTCGTCAAAACGAACAAATCGAACTTATTGCTTCTGAGAACATCGTTTCTAAGGCAGTAATGCAAGCTCAAGGCACTTGCCTAACCAACAAATACGCGGAAGGCTACCCTGGCCGTCGTTACTACGGTGGTTGTGAGCACGTAGATACAGTAGAAGCTATCGCAATCGAACGCGCTAAACAGCTGTTCAAATGTGAATACGTAAACGTACAGCCTCACTCTGGCGCTCAAGCAAACGGTGCAGTTAAACTTGCCCTACTTCAACCTGGCGACACTATCCTAGGTATGTCTCTAGATGCTGGTGGCCACCTTACACACGGCGCACGTCCTGCAATGTCTGGTAAGTGGTTCAACGCAGTACAATATGGTGTAGACCGCGAAACTCTTGAAATCGATTACGAGGCAGTTCGCGCTTTAGCTATCGAAAGCCAACCTAAAATGATTATTGCTGGTGGTAGTGCTATCCCACGCGTTATTGATTTCGCTAAGTTCCGTGAAATCGCTGACGAAGTTGGCGCAATCCTAATGGTCGATATGGCACACATCGCGGGCCTTATCGCGACAGGAGCTCACCCTAGCCCACTACCACACGCACACGTTGTTACTACAACAACGCACAAAACACTTCGTGGCCCACGCGGCGGTATGATTCTTACGAACCACGAAGACATCAACAAAAAGATCAACTCTGCAGTGTTCCCTGGCCTTCAAGGTGGCCCACTAATGCACGTTATCGCAGCTAAAGCAGTGGCGTTTGGCGAAGCACTTGGCCCAGAATTTAATACTTATATTGATTCAGTGATCGACAACGCAAAAGTTCTTGCTGAAGTGTTGCAAACTCGCGGTTGTGACATTGTGACTGGCGGTACAGACACGCACCTGATGTTGGTTGACCTTCGTCCTAAGGGCTTGAAAGGTAACGTAACTGAAGAAGCATTAGAGCGTGCAGGGATCACATGTAACAAAAATGGCATACCATTCGATACAGAGAAGCCTATGATTACTTCTGGCATTCGTTTAGGTACGCCAGCTGGAACCAGTCGTGGTTTTGGCACTGAAGAATTCAAACTTATCGGTGAATGGATCGGTGATGTACTTGATGGCTTAGTTGAAAGCCCTGAAGGCAATGCTGAAGTTGAGCAACGTGTACGCAAGCAAGTTAAAGAGCTTTGCAAGCGCTTCCCTCTTTACCGTTAAACCGTTTTTAAGATTTAAATTAAAACCTCATAAATTTTTGGAGAATAAGCAATGGACAATACACTAAAGTTTGCAGACAGCCACGAGTGGGTAAAAGACAACGGTGACGGTACTGTAACTATCGGTATTTCTGAGCACGCTCAAGAAATGCTAGGTGACGTTGTGTTTGTTGACCTGCCTGACACTGGAGACGAAATCGAAGCTGGCGAAAGCTTCTCTCTAGTTGAATCAGTGAAAGCAGCTTCTGATATCTACGCACCAATCTCTGGCGAAATCGTAGAAATCAACGAAGAATTAGAAGATAGCCCAGAGTTAATTAACGAAGAATCTTATGAAGGTGGCTGGATTGTTAAAGTGAAGATGTCTGATGCGTCTGAACTAAACAACCTTAAAGATGCGGAAGAATACCTAAGCTCTATCGAAGAAGACTAATAGGTAACCTCATTACGATAAAGCTGCTCTTTTGAGCAGCTTAATTTTAGGGGCTAGCTCACGGCTCCAGAGAGAAAGTAGAACATATCATGACTGAATTACTTCAAAGCCAATTACTAAAAGACTTGGGTACGCAAAACGAGTTTGTTGCTCGTCATAACGGCCCAAATAAAGCAGACCAGCAAAAAATGCTTGAAGCGATCAACGCGACTAGCCTAGACGCACTGATCGACGAAACGGTTCCTGCACAAATCCGTCTTGAAAAACCAATGACACTTGCTGCGCCACTGAGCGAAATGGACATGCTGACCTCTCTTAAAGAGATCGCTAACCTAAACCAAGTGAAACGTACTTTCATTGGCCAAGGCTACTACAACACATTCACTCCAAACGTTATTTTACGTAACGTTTTAGAGAACCCAGGCTGGTACACAGCTTACACACCATACCAACCAGAGATTTCTCAAGGTCGTCTTGAAGCTCTACTCAATTACCAACAAATGGTAATGGACCTAACAGGTATGGAAATCGCAAACGCATCACTTCTTGATGAAGCGACAGCGGCTGGCGAAGCTATGACATTGTGTAAGCGTGCTGGTAAAAGCAAGAGCAAAGTATTCTTCGTTGCTGACGATGTTCACCCTCAAACATTAGAAGTTGTTAAAACTCGTGCTGAGTACATCGGTTTTGAAGTAATGGTTGGCCCACTAGAAACACTTCCTGAACAAGACGTATTCGGTGCGCTTGTACAGTACCCAGGTACAACTGGTGAAGTTCGCGACCTAACAGACATCATTGCTAAAGCTCAGGCAAACAAAACGCTTGTAACTGTTGCAACAGATCTACTTGCTTCTGCTCTACTTAAGCCTGCAGGCGAAATGGGCGCAGACGTAGTAATCGGCAGTGCACAACGCTTCGGTGTACCTATGGGCTACGGCGGTCCACACGCTGCATTCATGGGTACTCGTGAAAAGCATAAGCGTACAATGCCAGGTCGCGTAATCGGTGTTTCGATTGATACGCACGGTAACCAAGCGCTACGTATGGCGATGCAAACTCGTGAGCAACACATCCGCCGCGAAAAAGCGACATCGAACATCTGTACAGCTCAAGCACTTCTAGCAAACATGGCGTCTTTCTATGCGGTTTACCACGGTGCAGAAGGCCTACGTACTATTGCTCGTCGTACACACCACATGACCGCTATCCTAGCCGCTGGCCTGACTAAAGCAGGTTACGAGCTAACGAATAACAGCTTCTTCGATACCATCACAATCAACTCAGAAGATAAGACAGATGCACTGTACGCGAAAGCGCAAGCAGCCGACATCAACTTGCGCCTTCTTAAAGGTAAGATCGGTATCAGCTTAGACGAAACAACAACGATCGACGACGTGAATGCCCTATTCGCTATCTTCGACGTGAAAGAAGACGTTCAAGCACTCTCTTCTGACATTGCATCAAACGAGTTTGCAGCAATTCCAGAAAACTGCCGTCGCAAATCAGAATTCCTAACTCACCCAGTATTCAACACGCACCACAGCGAAACGCAAATGATGCGTTACCTAAAACAGCTTGAGAACAAAGACTTCTCACTAACGCACGGCATGATCCCACTGGGCAGCTGTACGATGAAGCTGAACGCTGCTGCTGAGATGATTCCAGTAACATGGCCTGAGTTTGGTTCAATTCACCCATTCGCACCTCTTGATCAAGCAGCGGGTTACACTGCGCTAGCGAAAGATCTAAAAGAGAAGCTATGTGAAATCACCGGTTACGACGATTTCTCACTACAGCCTAACTCTGGTGCATCTGGTGAATACGCAGGTCTAATCGCGATTCAACGCTACCACGCAAGCCGCGGTGAAGGTCACCGTAACGTTTGTTTGATTCCAAGCTCTGCGCACGGTACTAACCCTGCAACAGCATCAATGGTGTCAATGAAGGTAGTAGTTGTTAAGTGTGATGAAGATGGCAACATCGACATGACAGACCTAGCAGCGAAAATCGAGAAGCACAAAGACAACCTATCAAGCATCATGATCACTTACCCTTCTACGCACGGCGTATACGAAGAGCAAGTGAAAGAAGTGTGTGAACAAGTACACGCAGCGGGCGGTCAGGTTTACCTAGACGGCGCGAACATGAACGCTCAAGTAGGTCTAACTTCACCTGGCTTCATCGGTTCAGACGTATCTCACTTGAACCTACACAAAACATTCTGTATCCCACACGGTGGTGGCGGTCCGGGTATGGGTCCTATCGGTGTTAAATCGCACCTAGCACCTTTCCTACCAGGTCACATCGAAAACGGTGTACAAGGTTCTGACTACGCGGTTTCAGCAGCAGATTTAGGCAGTGCTTCAATCCTACCTATCTCTTGGGCTTACATCGCAATGATGGGCGAACCTGGCCTAACAGACGCAACAAAAGTAGCGATTCTGAACGCAAACTACGTGATGGAAAAACTACGCCCTCACTACCCTGTTCTTTACCGTGGCACTAACGGCCGCGTAGCGCACGAATGTATTATCGATATTCGTCCACTTAAAGAAGACACAGGCATCAGCGAAGAAGATATCGCTAAGCGTCTAATGGACTTCGGTTTCCACGCGCCTACGATGTCTTTCCCTGTAGCTGGCACACTAATGGTAGAGCCAACTGAATCTGAAGATTTAGAAGAGCTAGACCGTTTCTGTGAAGCGATGATCGCAATCCGTCACGAAATGGCAGCTGTGAAAGCGGGTGAATGGCCACTAGACAACAACCCTCTAGTGAACGCACCGCACACACAAGTTGACCTTTCAGGCGCAGAATGGGATCGCCCTTACTCTCGCGAACTGGCTTGCTTCCCATCGAAAGCAACCAAGAACTCGAAGTACTGGCCTACTGTTAACCGTGTAGACAACGTATACGGCGACCGTAACCTAATCTGTTCTTGCCCAAGCATCGATAACTACGAAGATTAATTCGTAGCGGCGCTAAGCAGCTAAACATAACAAGAGGCGAACCAAATGGTTCGCCTTTTTGTTGTCTGAAATTCAAGGTAAACAAATACATTGACCTTACCGTAAGGGAAAGGTTTAAGGTTGAGTGGAATCAACAATGAATTAGGAACTGATTATGGGATGTTGCAATAAAGCGCCAAAAGGTGGAGCCCCTCTTGGCTTACTTTTAAAAGTCACGCTTGGGATTGGCCTTTTTGTGTTTCTGCTGGCTTTGTGGCAGTAGGAAGCTAATGCACACTAGGTTTGAAGCTAAGAAGTGATGGTATGAACAAGGTAGATAGCGCCAAGGATAGCTATTGGCGCTATAGCCGTTTTTTATATGTTCACTTCACCCGAGCCCTTTCGTACCATTGGTCAAATTGGTCTATGACCCTGTTGTGGTAGAAAGTTTTACTAATGCTTTTAGGGTTGTCCGGATCTAACCGGCGCAGTTTACAGTACCTTTCTCCTTCAGCTTTTAAGGTCCTCATTTGGTCATGAAAGACTTTATTTTGCTTAAAGTTCGTATAGCGTGCCTTGAGTATTTCTAGCAGCTCGTAGTAATCGTGTGGATAGTTTTTCAGAGCATCTTCTTCGGAAAGTACAATTTCCGGAGCATCAGGATCATTAGTTAGACGCACTTGTAACGCTTCATCATTTGTCGTTTTTACCAACTTAGTATGAAGTTTCAACGATATAGCAAAGTTTGCATCTTTGTCGTGCTCATGGTCTTTCTCGATGTCTTTCAGATACTTCAAGAGGTTTGACTTAACCTCACTGTCCACGCTAAAACTAGCAACATCTGAAAGATGGAAAAATGATACAGGCATAAGGTAGAAGTTGTACCGACTAAAATCATGATTGAACCAGTTCATTGCAAGAGTCATGAAGTTTTTCAATGAAGCTGTACCAATTTCTTGGATATTAGTGCTCAGCTCAAGATCACCACAGACAAAGTGCACAGAATCATCTCGGATGTTCATTAACAATCGAATGTTATCTCCGACTACCTTTGGGATAGAACCATTGGCTAATAAACGATTCAAGGCAGCACCCAATGAAATCGTTTTAGGGTTACCACTTGGGGATAATACTACTTGCGCCTTATTAAAAATATGGATGGACTCAGGATTGTCACCAGCATCTTTTACCAGCTTAGACTTTAGAAGAAGTTCCCATGCATTTGTCATTAGAATTGAGAAAGTCTCTTCTCGATGCTGAAAATTAGGTTTGTTATATATTTCTATCGCTGAGATACACGCCGAGATAGCCTTTTCTAACATGATCTGGTGAAGGTACTTATCTACTTCATCTTTTTGGCTTTGGTGTTGGCGAAAAGTGGTTGAGTTGAAAGTTGTGATAACTTCTGTGACCTTATAACCATCGTTCTTTCGCTCCAGCAATGAGACCCATTTTTTACGTAAATACGTTTTTACTGTAGATACGCTCCAACCTGTCTTTTGTGCTAATTCATCTAACGTGAACTCGTGTCCAGACTTAAAACTCTTAAGGAAGAATGTATACGCCTTGTCTACTTGCAACCATTTTTTTTCTGACATAAACCTACCTACTGACCGCATATAACAGCTATTAGACCGAAAAAATCCCGCATCTAAATACAGAATCTTACTCTCTAGTTCCTTATACCATAAATTGTACTAGCCTTTGTCTTTCCATAACAATCACTTATACCATTAACTTAGTGATTAGCGTGGCAAATGTTGAATTTATCTTTCTAGTATGACCCCAAATAAATCATTAAGTTACGTGCGTTAGATCTGTATCTAAACCATCAGGACCTGTGACTATCTCAGAGCAAGTTAAACTCGATAAATCCAATGCTTGACCCTATACGGTAAGGTGTTTATATTGTCGCCCGCCCAACGGGGCACATCCTAAAATGCACACCGGCCATCCTGCCATCACTGGTGCATTTATATTGGTGTTTTGAACTTCCATGCTAACGAAACTTCGTCCTTTTACTCGAGAATCGGGTGCGCTTATGCACCTTTCGATTCCAATCATTTTGACTCAAATAGCTACCCAAGCGATGGGATTTGTCGATACGACAATGGCTGGCCAAGTGAGCCCTGCCGATCTCGCCGCTATTGCACTTGGCACCAGCCTTTGGATTCCTGTGTTGCTGCTTCTACGTGGCGTGATTATGGCGTTAACGCCTGTTGTCGCTTACCACCGCGGCGCACGCGACTTTCAAAGTATCTCTGTTGAATTCTTCCAGATGGTTTGGTTGGCATTAATTGCTAGCGTATTACTTATCGCTTATTTGGTGAGTGCGAAACCGATCTTAGAATGGATTGGAGTCGCCGCTGAGATCATTCCTATCGGCAGCGATTATGCGTTTGCCCTAGCCTTTGGTGTTCCGGGTATTGCCCTGTTCTACACTTTGAACGGCTTCTGTGAGGGTATGAACAACACCAAAGTACCAATGATCATTTCGGTGGTTGGTTTGTTGGTGAATATTCCGGTCAACTACGTACTTATTTACGGTAAGTTCGGCTTCCCTGAAATGGGCGCTGTGGGTTGTGGCTGGGCAACAAGTTTGGTGTATTGGTTAATGTCGGGAATGCTGTATTCCTACATTAAAGGTCATCATCACTACAAGACCATTATTAGCTTTGCAGATGCAAAACCAAAAGCGAAAGAAATGCTTCACCTTCTAAGATTGGGTTTACCTATCGGGATGAACATCGCGGTATGTGGCAGTATCTTTGCGGTTATCGCTTTGATGATTGGCCGTATTGGAGCAGAGAACGTAGCAGCGGCGCAAATCGCACTCAATATATCGAGCCTGACTTACGTGATTCCTATGAGTATCTCGTTTGGCATTACGATTCGTGTTGGACACGCTCTTGGCGAAAAAGACGAACTAGGCGCAATTGAACGCAGCAAAGTCGGCATTTTGGTTGCCGCATTGATTTCATTACTTTCAGTTGCGATGTTCCTGCTGTTCCCTAAGTGGATCATTAGACTTTACACCACCGACCCTGCGATAAGTGCAACGGCAGCAGTATTGTTGACCTTTACTGCGATGTACCAGTTCAGCGATGCATTACAAACGTCTGCTAACGGTGCATTACGTGGCTATAAAGACACTAAGATCCCGATGATTTTAGCTATCGCTTCATACTGGGGCTTAGCACTTCCACTGGGCATGGTGTTGGGCTTAACAGACCACATTGTTCCTGCTATGGGTGAAGAAGGCTTTTGGATTGGTATTCTAACGGGATTAAGCGTTTCAGCGACACTGATGTTAATTCGCTTGCGATACGTGATTAAGAAGCGTGACTTGCCACCAGCAAGTGCTCCATTGGTAAACTAAGACCAATCATTAAGCTAATTAAAAAAGCGCGTTATTGCTACTCGGCAATAACGCGCTTTTTTATTGAATTTCTATCAACAGATAAAGAATGAAATTTAACACTCGTCGTTCACTATACGAACGGTACATTCACAACCACCAGCAGGACATTCATTTCCGGTAACACGCCCACCAAAAGAATCGTAAAGAACATAACAACCCGAGGGTAAGGCATCATCAGTTATGTTATTTCTGTCAAGGTCAGCTTGACTGAATGGCTGAGTAAATCCCACTACCGTGTGTCTGTTGCCTAATTCAGAGATTATACTGTCATCATCTGACAAAGTTAGGAAGTGGAGCATATTTAACGCATCTCCTGATTCACCTTCACTCTCAGGGCAAAGTGTTCCCCAGTCAACTTCAACTCTACCGATACCGAAATCGATCACATAGTTACTTTGGTCATCTGGGTTTTCCGCACTAGGGTTAAGTCCAACAATAATGGCCTTAGAGGTTACCTGAGTAATGACCCCTTCCATCGCACCAGCGACGCCCTCAAGTACCGCTTCTCTCGCTGACTCTTGGATATTAAGAAACCTCGGAGCTGCCGTAACAGCAAGAATCCCGAGTATGGTGATAACGACGATCAACTCCATTAACGTAAAACCGTTTTTCTTCATAACAACCACATCAACCGACAATTAAAGAATATTCAATAAGTGAATGAATCATCAATAACTATACATTGTGGAGAGATGCGTAACACCTTATGTGTCGCGTCAAAGCTGCTGTTTAGTCGATTTTTTGAACTTGCGCATGTGAGGTAAAGGTAAGTGGCTCATTGTTACTGTCTTATTTATTCACGTTGTTTGGAATAAGCTAAATTGTCACGACATAGCGACGCGGTTAGATTCTTCATTTTTGTTGTGCACTATTGGTGTATCTGCGTTGGCATGTCGCAAAAAATAGCGCTTATGTATGACATAAGCGCTATTAAATAACTGGAGACTCACACATCTCTTAAAGAGATATGTTGGGAAGTCTAGATTTTAAATGAACCGACATAACGATCGAGAATTTGTGACAACTCTGCCAGCTGCTGGCTTGATTGCTCTAACTTCTCACTTGCGCTCAAACCGTTTTTGACTGAGCTATTAACCGTATCCATGTTCATATTAATTTCATTCGCTACCGCTGATTGCTGCTCCGTTGCCGTTGCGACTTGCGTATTAATATCGAGAATAGCCAAAACTTGCGTGGAAATTTTTTCCAAAGCTTGGCGAGCCATTTCAGTTTCAGTCGTACCCTCTTCAATTAGGTTCTTACTATTACTCATCGAGCTAACAGCGTTCTTAGCTTCGGTTTGAAGTTGGTTTATCATAGTGTCAATTTCATCGGTCGACTGTGCTGTTTTTGTCGCAAGGTTACGAACTTCGTCAGCAACAACCGCAAAGCCTCGGCCAGCTTCACCAGCACGTGCAGCTTCAATTGCAGCGTTGAGTGCAAGCAAGTTTGTTTGCTCAGAGATACCTCGAATAACGTCAAGAATAGTACCGATCGACTGAGTATTATCAGCAAGGCTCACGATGATGTTAGAAGCACTATTCATTTCGGCTTCAAGGTTTGCAATCGAATTTGTGGTCTTCTCGATCGTCTTATGACCTTCTTGAGTTTCACTCGCTGCCATGTTTGCCGCGCTTGCAGCACCAGCCGCGCTAGACGCAATTTCATTAACCGTGGCGATCATTTCATTCATAGATGTCACGACCAACATGGTTTGTTGGTTCTGCTCTTGTCCTCTTTGCAATGCTTGCTGTGACTGCTCACGAAGCCCAATAGCGGTGCTATTTAATTCAACACCCGTATTCACTGTTTGAGTAATAATCTCGTGCACCTTGCCAACGAACACATTGAAAGCCGATGATATTTGAGCAACTTCGTCATTCCCTTTGATAGGCAAACGTACTGATAGATCACCATCACCTTCAGAAATATCGTGTAATGTGTTTTTCAATACTAAGAGAGGCTGCATCAATTTGCTAAGAAGAAGCGATAGAACAACGAGACAAACAACAAAAATGAAAACCATTGAAGCGAGCTGGTAGCTAATAATACCGTTCGTTGCTTGGCTAACCTCTGTGATAGGAATGCCGATATCAAAGGTACCGTACAGTTCACCGTTGACGTAGATAGGTGCCATGATGTCAAACACCCATACTTTTTGAACATCAGCGTACCATTTTGAATACTGTTGTACGCCTTGGGTTGCGCCTTTAACGGTATAGCTATCTTCGTAAACCTTATTCAGTTTATTTTTGTCGCTGTGTGCAACAGCGCTTACGTTACTATCAATAACAATGGCATAAGTGACATCAGATCGCTGTTTCAGCTCACCCACCAGCTTTTGTAAATCTTGAACTGGGTTGTCCGAATTCTCTAAGATATACCCAGCATTTCCAGCCAAGAATTCAGCTTGAACTTGAGATTTGTTTAATATTATCTCATCAATTTTTTCACTTGAAATGAAATAGGTTGACGCCATACTCGCAGCGACTGCAATGCCAAACATAATAAAAACGGCTAATAGGATTGTTTTCTTCATTTAGGTTGTCTCGACGCAAGTTTGTTAAAAGTTCTCTAAAGGTTTCAAAAAGCGAAACCAAAGCTCACACGTTTTATCTCGTGTTAGAGCTCCCCACGAGTCCTTTATCTGTAAAAGTATCGATAACTTTAGCGAAATCATACGAAAAACATATGTTAATCACACTTACTTAACATGTGAGTACATTCAACGCGAAACGAGTACTTAGAAATCTGATTAACAAATAACATCCCCCGCTTAAGAGGTATAGGTGAATAGCGAGTAGAAAATAGAGGATAGAAAATAAAGAGTAGGTTTCGCGTATTGACCCGCAGAGCCAGTATCTTGAGAAATGTTGGAGGCTTGATGCAACCGTTCACTTGTGAGTACTTAATATTCTCGCCTTTAGTTGGTGCGATAACAAAAAAGCGAACCTATTGGTTCGCCTTTTTAGTTAAGTTAAGCCGTGTTTATCTGTTTATCTGTTTATCTGTTTATCTGTTTATCGCGAGATAAGACCCAGCCGCAATCATTATTCCACCTGCACTTTGGTTTAATCTTTTATGTGCGCGTGGCGTTTTAAGTAAACTTGCCATTCTGCCCGCCCCCATTGCAATTAGCATTAAACCGGACATCAGAGCAACAGATGCTAAAACAGAAACCAAGACGATATCTTGTGAACGCAAAACCGTTAGATCAACGAAAGTTGGCAAGAACGAAATATAGAACAAAATTACTTTGGGATTTGATGCCGAAATTAAAAACCCTTGCGCAAAACTGGCGAGTTCTGATTTCTGACTTTGCTTGGCCGCGAGCTCCGCTGAACCTTGCACTTCAGGTAGGCTCTTAAACATCTTGTAGCCTAAGTAAATCAAATAAGCGGCACCAACGTAGCGAATCACCTCGAAAGAAAACGACCAATTCTCAGCAATCGTCGCGAGACCAAAACAGGCTAAAACAAGATAAATAAGGTCACTGCATATCATTCCTAACGAAAGAGTGATGCATTTACGCCATCCGTGAACCATACCGCGAGCTAAAATGGCAAAGACTCCAGGTCCTGGAGTGATACCAAATATAAACATGGCAATAAAGAATGTAACTGCACCTTCCAATGACATCGGCTTGTCCTTACTTATAACTCAGCATAATTGATCCAGAACGTACCATGCATCCTTGATTCTGGTAAAGAACGTTTTTGACTAACAACGATTCGCGCTGCGCATGTTTTGAATAAGTGTCACACGTAATTTACCCGCTAAGCATGCCTAGTACGCAAGAACCAAGGTATTTTTCGTTAAGACATAAAAAAGGCGAACCTAGTGGCTCGCCTTTGAAAAATATTGATTACAAATCAACGTAACAAGATTAGTTCGCTATTGGTGACAACAACTCTGGGTTTACAACTATGTTTCTCACTCCATGCGCGTGATCTTCGTTGAAGTCATTGCCTTCACACCAGCTGCCAACCGTCGCAATGTTTACTTTCGCGACTTGCGGTCTCACGCTCCATGTTACTTGGAACGGTGAACCTTGTTCATTGTAACCTGGGCCCGTTGTAGAACCTGCGTATTGAATCGCTGAGCCAGTATCTTGTGGGATATTTGGTGCTTGGTGCAAACCGTTGACTTTAGAGTGCTTAGCCAGTGCTTCAAAATCGAGTGCTTTGTCGTCATTCACCAATACGTAAACTTGGGTTTCTACACGCAATTGCGGGTTGGTAATCGCATCGTTGAAACAAGCACCAAGCGTTTCACCCGGTTCGACTTGTGCCGTTGAATACACGTAATGCACCTCTATGGTGTCGCCCGAATGCAAAGAACCATGATCGCTCGGACAAACCTTGCCCTCAAATGGTTTCAGCTCAGCAGAACTTAGCTTGCCTGTGTATTTAAAGCCACTCTGGAAACCTTTCCCGTCACCGTTGCCAGCGTATTGAGTAAACTCGCCACCTTTATGCTCTGCGTTCTTATGGAAGTGAATATTACATAAGTTCATGGCAGTTGAATCTGGCGCATTCGAAAACAGGCGAGCATTAGTACCCTCAAGTGAATCCAAATCACGAGGGGCTTGCGGGCCGAAACCTTTCCCTTGAGTATTTTCAGATAGATTCGCTCTTTGTTCAGCGATAACACTGTCTGCTACAGCCTCATGGCTCCCCTCAGATGCGTTCGCTTGAGCAGCTAACATAACCATCGCGACGCTTAAAAATGCACTCTTATTCTTCATATCTCTTCCCTAGAATATTGATAACAAAACCTAAATAACGGATTTAACCACAAACATACTACTATGCTCACAAGTGAATATCAGACATTGTCTTTGTAAGATTAGATTTCACGGCTTACTTTGGGAAGAGTATTAAAACCCTTGATGCATATAACAAGTCAAACACGGTAAATACGGCGAGTCCATTCCAGAACGAACAAATACCTACTTCGCTGACAGTCTCTTGACTCAGCCGACAAACAAGCAAACGACACGCTCTAACCAGAACTACAACCAGAGGTAACAGTAAGTTTTTGATATAAAAAAGCGAACCGTTTGGCACGCCTTATTGACTGATTCGATGTTCTTGGTTCTGAGCTCTTCGCTCAACCATGACCTGTGGCAAAGATTCCAAAGGTCAGAATATTCAATGTATCTGTCACACCCTCTAACGATCTAATGACTTTCTTAGTCGGCTCATTGTTAAGTAATAGGTAACTTCCAAGCCCTTTCTCATTGTCGGTCTCGACTTTATCTTGAGTCACTTGTTTAGCTGTTACTTGAGAATCATGTACTTGAGATGCACTTCCTTGAGTAGCATTAGCTTGAGAAGCTTCAACTGATTCAGTTTGTGTCTTGCCGTTTATATTGGATTCTTTAATTAAATCAGCATTTGTCTCATCAGTAGACTCAGTAATGACGTTTAGATTCGTCTCTTCTTCGATAGTGTTAGACAGAGTATCTTCGTTGCTCAATGTCTTTTCATCGATTTGCTCATTACTCGTTGTGGAGCAAGCGGTTAAGAAAAACAGACTAAAGATGAATGTGACTAGGTTGCGCACCAAGACGATAAGGCTCGAATTAATAAAACATTGTTCAATTGTAATTTATTTGTCTTGCTACATCTAGCTCAAGCGGCTTTGAGTGCGAAGTTATCTACTCGTAAACAAGCCAAAAATGAAGTTTGACTCTGAAACCTAGTAATTCGAAATCTCAATCAGATTACCATCAGGGTCTCGAACATAAACGGAGACAATTTTCCCCGTCGCACCTGTTCGTTGTACTGGCCCTTCTTCGATTGTGACCCCTTGAGCTTCAATATGTTCTATCGCCTTTGCCATTGGTGTATTGGTGATAAAACAAAGGTCAGCACTACCCGCTTGCACGTGCTGCGCTTTTGGTTCGAACTCATTACCTCGTTGATGAAGATTTATCTTTTGGCAGCCAAACGATAACGCTAAGCGACCTTCTCCAAATTGGATGGGTTTCATGCCTAACACGCGCTGATAAAAATCCACCGTCACGGTTAAGTCTTTAACGGTTAACACCAAGTGATCTAAATGACTGATTTCCAATTTATTCATCCTTGTTTCGTCGTTACTAGATATTGCATGCTGAATAAGCCTAAGGCACATATTCTAATGTTGGACGTGCTCACACAAGATCAGCATACATCTTCACCTCTCACTTTGAACGAATAAAGGGAGCACAGACTGTGCTCCCTTCTCATCGGTTTTAGCTCACTTAAATCACTTTATGTCGTTTTAACTAGTAACAAGAACCTTCAAATACCCAATACCAATAGTTATTGAACGGGTCTGCTCCCCAGTTATCCGCAGACGCTGAGAATCTGTTGCCATAGTATTGAACTGCCGTACCTGCTGGATAATAGTAGTTTGGGTTCCACTCTTGAAGATTATCGCACAAACCTTGTGGCTCAGGTTTAGGCGCTTCTAAGTCAGCACTGACCGCAACATACGCATCCATCGAGCCTTTAGAGCCAGAAGCCATCACATATATATCAGCACCCTGCACGCCATTTAGACCACAATATTCACGATTACCTTGATTGGTAGAGGCGCAATCGTAATCATTTAGTGATGCTGGTCGACCGACTGCAACGTACATGTCTACATCACCGTATCCATTGTAAGTTTGAACCCAAACTTCATCGGCCGGTGCGTTCTTAAGTACAAACTGTTGCTGATCATCACCTTCTGCCTGAATAGGTGTCGGCATGTTTATCTCTAGATCCACGACGCCAGGTGTTGGTGGATTAGGATTCGGGTTTGGCTGACCAGAACCACAGTTTTGTACATCAATGCCCACTTCGTTAAATGCAGACTTCACCGCAGAGGTCTCATAACCTAGCTTTTCTGCTGCTTTGCACACCCCATTGGCACCTTGTTGGAAATCCGAGTTTGGTGTCCAGTAAAGTTGGTTCGCGGTTGCGTAAGCCTTAAACGCTTTTTTGATGTCCCAACTGTTGCTTGTTGCTAGGTGGTAGAACGCTTTATTAAAGATCCCTGAACTATGGTGAACATCAATGCCATTGTAATACTGGTTGATGTGACCGATAGACATACCATCTTGGCTCGGCTTAATGAAATAACGCATTGCATCGCTATGCTTCATTACATGTTCACCCATCTTCCAATTGAAACTACCGTGCACATATTCACTTAACGCTGCTGCTGCCACGTCCGAGAAAGATTCATTCATTCCGCCCGACATGCCACGATATTCAAGACCCGAGTTTTGCTCAGTAAAGCCGTGACTCACCTCATGAGCAATCACGTCCCACGTAGCTAATGGATACATGGATTGGTTGCCATCACCAAACGTCATTTGGCGACCATCCCAAAATGCGTTTCCATAGTTCGAGCCATAGTGAACACGCATCTTTAGCTTTTGTTGAATGGGACGAGTGTTCAACCAATCTTGGTACATGTCGAACACACGTTGACCAAAGTAATGTGCATCGTTCATTGGCGCATACGCACCGTTGACGGCACGATAATTATTAACGTTGCTCCCACCATTATCGTTACAACTAAATTGATGTACTTGACCTGAACTCTGCTGGTTGTTCATGTTAAGCGTTATTACGTCTTGGCTGTCCATCTGACAGAACGAGTTAACTTGGAACGTGCCAAACTGTGTATTGGAGCCAAAATAATAACGGCCACTTTTCTGGTTTCCGCCCGGTCCTTCTGCCTCAATGAATGCAATCCCTTCCCACTGGTCGAGCAACTCGCCAGATTTCGCGTCAACGAGTGTAATCGGTCGTGACGGCGCCATACCTTTCGTTTGTAGGAAATCAATCTTATAAATAAGGCGTGCTTGTTGCTGTTCATCAAGCCAAATTCCAAGTTCAGTATTTGGACTGTGAATGGTCGCTGCCGCTACACCTTGATATTGTGATTTAGCAATAGCGAGTGCTTGCTGAGCGTTGATCATTGGCAATGTTGAGCCGATATCAGCTTCGATATCCGTTAACACTTGTCCATCTACTGCTTTAGCAATGCCCTTCTGGGAAAGATCAACCACTACCGATTGACCGTAAACCGGAATCCCATAGTGGAGTTGTTTCTTACGGAGGAGTGTTGTTGTACCAGTATCCACACGACTTGCATCTTGGTAAGCAAGTGGTTGGCTTACAGCGGTAAAACCCTGTGTTGTTTGATTGAGTACTGTAGATAAATCGACTTGCGAGTAGTCGACAACATTGGCAGCTTGAGAAGTAAACGCTATCGGAAATAGCATTAGTAAATGTGCACCACGCATACGTCACCTTTATAATTATGTTTTTATAAATTCACCCACTGGATGAGCGCGCATCTTAACGATAGAAACTCCATATAAGTTAATACACCTAATTGCATATGTGATATCGATTCAGAACATAGCTCCTAGTACAATTAAAAATGAGAATGGCAGTCAAAAATCAATAATTTCTTATACTTATCAACAACTCAACAAATAGACCTAAAATATGAAGGGGTATCTGATTTTCGATGATATGCACAAATTTCATGCTTCAAATCGTTACGAGATTCAGTATCGATATCGATTGTTAAATAACAGCACCAACTCACCCTCACAAGATTCAACTCCCGCAATTACACAAGATGGTATCGAGTAGAATAATGATGAGGGTGTGTTGGCGGTGGTTGGGACTTAGTGTTTGGTTTTGTTGAGCGTGTAAGTGACCAAGCTATCGTCCGCTATCTTAAACATCCAAGTATTATCGTTGTCGGTAAACAGATACTCATCCTTGGACGGGGTTTGCGTCAGCTTAGCGATGAACTCGGATAACTGAGGCTCGTATATTAGAAAACTCCCCTCAGAGGTGTTGATATCTAAGTCGTTATTCACTTCAATTTGCAAAGTTGAGCTAGGCAAGATGTCGGGCAACCAACCTCTATCAAACAAACGATCTTGTTGAGCCAATTCGTAAGTTGCGTACTCGTCACTGACCACATCAGAACAGCCCGAGGCTAGAAGTAAGATTGGGAGTAATAATTTGGTTTTCATTTAGTTCCATCATTTGAAGAAAAGGCCTCGTTCACTAGCCCAGCGATAAAAGCATGAAAAAATCAGCAAGCGAGTGACAAGTGCCGTTACAAAAGCGATGTTATAAATTAATCATTATTCCCATTCAACGTAATTGACTTTATTTACATATAACCCACACTTAAACCATTGATAATATTAATGTTAGGCTCCAGCATTTGTGTGCTATAAATAGCCCTGCAATCAGAGTATATTCAGCCCAAACACGCCCTTTACATCAAATAATACATTTGTTGTTCTTTCTCTCGATACCTGCGTGCCTTTGCGTAAGATATCAATGAGCTGAGCCTTGTCGTCTAACAGTTCAGTTCGGCGCTTTCTAATCGGTCGAATCATATCCTGTAGGCATTCTTCCAACACCTTCTTAGTTTGACCATCGCCCAGCCCACCTTTTTGATAATGCTCTTTTAGTTGACTGACATAATTAGCGTCTGCGTGAAAAGCATCAAGATAAGTGAACACGATATTCCCTTCTACCTTGCCAGGGTCTTCAATTCGTAGGTGATTTGGGTCGGTATACATGGATTTAACAGCAGCTCTGATCTCTTTCTCTGTCGCACCCAAATTAATGGCGTTGCCCATCGATTTAGACATCTTACTTTTACCGTCAGTACTAGGGAGACGAGATGCATTACTGAGAAGTGGCCTGCATTCATTCAAGATTGGCTTACCCGCCAACGAATTCATTTTCCTCACTATCTCATTGGTTTGTTCTAACATCGGTAGTTGATCATCACCGACAGGCACTAAAGTCGCGTTGAAAGCGGTGATGTCTGCCGCCTGTGAGATGGGATAAGTGAGGAAGCCTGCTGGGATAGATCGTCCAAATTCCTTGTTCTGAATTTCACTTTTGACCGTTGGATTGCGTTCCAAGCGAGCGATAGAAACAAGATTGCTGTAGAACATGGTGAGCTCAGCTAACACCGGCAACTGTGATTGCAGACAAATCGTGGTCTTGGTCGGGTCGATACCCACCGCAAGATAGTCAGCGACTACATTGAGAATGTTGGAAGAAACCTTCGAAGGATTATGGGCGTTGTCGGTAAGCCCTTGCATGTCGGCAACCAATATCGTTTGGTCGTGAATATGCTGCAAAGAGACTCTTTGTTTAAGTGAACCGACGTAATGACCCAAATGCAAAGGCCCAGTAGCTCTATCGCCAGTCAGAATGATTTCAGGCTTGTTGGTATTGTTCTTACTGCCAGCGCTATAGTTGCTGACCGCATGGCTGTTTGAGTTGGTATTCATGGTGTATCTCCAAGTTAGAAAGGCTACTGGAGATAAAAAGAGGCGACATTTTTGATGACATTCTTAGCTACCGTCCAGCAGCTAAAGAATGTGAGTATTCCGTGCTGCTCTGTTAAGAGCACCACCAAAAGAAAATTGAAGTTGAAGCGGAAGTAAATTTCATGGTTAAAACCTATCAACAATACAGACGAGCGACAACTGTTATTTACGCGCGCCAAGAAAATAGGTCATAAGATTAATAGGTTATAGGCTTAATCTTTAACGGAACACAGCTCAATGATTCGGTCACACATGGCTTGGTTGACTGTGAAGTGGGTGTTGAGGAACGCTAGTTGGGCAAGTGCCGATTCAGCCGTACGCTCGTAACCTTGTGTAAAGGTTGGTAGCAATTGAGCAAACTTAGGAAAGCGTGCCTCTAGCCTTCTATCCGACATAAACTCATCAACGAATTCAGGCTCAGACTGTTCAGTTTGATCCACAAGATCAATCAAACGATCGAGTGCGTAAGATTGAACGAACCGACTGCCCGACAGCTTTTCGCCTCGGTTATAACGAGACATACCCACATAAAGATTGGTTAGAGCCTCACCAATGATCCACTCTTGGGAATTAGTGTCTGTCTCCCCTTTTATTGGTGGAACACAACACTGCGTATCAAATTCATGTTGCTGCCAAACAATACGCCCTTCAGCAAACGGAATGTGCGCTAACTCGTGGGGTTCAAACACTGCAAACTCACAAAAGATTCCGTCAGCGTACAGGACTTTATAGCCATCGACGGTGTTTCTCACCGCGTAGTCGATTGGGTGAATATCAGATAGCCAATGCAAACTGTCTAAGAAATACTGCTTGTGCCCTGTTTGCACTATTGCGAAAAAATCGACATCTGAATACTGATCAAGTCGTTCTGTTTCAATACCTACTGAGCCCAATCCCAGCAAAGCATGAGCCTTACCCGATGCTTCCAAAGACTCCCCAATCGCATCTAAACGCTGGAGTAATTTTTCTGGTGTGTTTATGTGTCTTGTCTGCATCACTTTGTCCGTCTGCATTGCTCAATCCCTATCAAGTTGAATGCCACTCAACCTAACTGATAGTTAGAACACCTATGAAGCTAAATTTATAAAATGTGTGTTTTGGATAACGATCTGCGCAACTTATTGCTTCGTTTAAACTCATAAATCATCCACAAGAGTCCGACTTTCTATCCGATTTACACCGAAGACTTGGCTAAATACGCTGCCATTTCTTGCTCTGGAACCATACCGCCACCAGTCGCCCACACAAGATGAGTGGCATTGGCTAACGTAGAATTATCGATGCCTAACCTTTCCAGAAACTCACTATTTTGCTCAACATGAATCGCACCCGGCATACCCGCTAGCGCTGAAGGCTCAAGTTGAATTCCCTCTGCTTGATTCAGTTCACCTAACAATTGGTACATGCGTTCGTCGGTTAATGTGTAATAACCATCAAGCAAACGCTCCATCGCGCGACCGACAAATCCAGATGCTCGCCCCACTGCTAAACCGTCTGCGGCCGTTAAGTTGTCGATACCAATATCTTGCACCGCAATCTCATCATGCAAACCCGTATGAACACCGAGCAACATGCAAGGTGAATGAGTCGGCTCAGCAAAAATACAATGGACGTGGTCACCAAAGGCCATCTTCAAGCCAAATGCCACACCACCGGGGCCGCCACCTACTCCACACGGCAAGTAAACAAATAGTGGGTGTTCTTTATCCACTGAAATGTGGTGTTGTTCAAACTGCTGCTTTAGCCTTTGCCCTGCCACCGAATAACCAAGGAACAGGGTTTGCGAGTTTTCATCATCAATGAAAAAGCATCGTGGATCTTGCTCTGCCTCTTTGCGACCTTGTTCTACTGCAACGCCATAATCTTGTTCATATTCAACCACGTTGACGCCATGCTCTCGCAGTTTGCTTTTCTTCCAAGCTCTCGCGTCTGCCGACATGTGAACAGAGACCGTAAAACCCAATTTGGCACTCATGATACCGATCGACATGCCTAGATTACCCGTGGATCCTACCGCAATGCTGTATTGTTGGAAGAAGTCACGGAATTCAGGTTCGAGCAACTTACTGTAGCCATCGCTCTCACACAGTAACCCGGCTTCAATCGCAAGCTTCTCGGCATGCGTTAGTACTTCATAAATACCACCGCGCGCTTTGATTGAACCTGAAATTGGCAAATGGCTGTCTTTCTTCATCATCAAACGCCCTTTTATAGGTTGCTGATAATGCGCTTCCAATACTGATTTCATAGATGAAATGTCAATAAGCTCAGACTCGATGATGCCATTGGTGACTTGAGTTTCCGGAAACGCTTTAGCTAGATAAGGAGCAAACCTTTGTAGCCTCATGCTCGCATCGTGAATATCTTGTTCGCCTAATCCCACATAGGGTAAACCTTGCTCCAAAGTCGTGATGTTTGGGTTAAACCAAGTCACTTCTTCGAGTGCCATTAATTGTTGAAGTAGTGGGAAGTCTGAGATGAGCTTGTCGATATTCAATACAGTCATGGGTGACCTTTTCTGGCTAAGCGCGTACTGCGCAGGTTCAATCATTAGTAAACCTATTTAAACGGTATTTGTGTAATCATTCAATGATCTGTAGGCTAGCCTGTCTTCTCATAAGCAAACAGTAGAACAACCTATGAGCGCCTCTCTTCGTAATAGCATTTTCGTCATGTTAGGGATTCTATTCCTAGCACTTAACCTTCGTGGGCCTTTTACGAGCTTGGCTCCTGTACTTTCTCAGGTTATGGAAGGCCTCAACCTTACGTCATCGGCTGCTGGCTTCTTAACAGCTTTACCACTGTTAACTTTTGCCTTGTTCTCACCATTAGTCACCAAGATATCCCAACGAATTGGTCTAGAGCCTAGCCTACTATTAGGCTTAGTTCTGATCACGTCCGGGATTACACTGCGCTCTGCTGGGTTAATCCCAACTTTGTATATCGGCACGGTGATGATCGGGCTTGGTATCGCGATTGGTAACGTGTTGTTGCCCGTTGTAGTGAAAATTAGCTTCCCTACTCGTATTGCGACCGTTACTTCTTTGTACATTTTTACGATGGGCATCGGTTCGACGTTAGGCTCAAGTTTGATGGTGCCGTTTTCAAATCTAACCTTATTTACGATCACGGGTTGGCAATTAGCACTGTTAATGAATCTAATATTCCCAATATTAGCTTTGATGATCTGGTTGCCTAAAATCAGAAAACGCTCATCTTCAGCCAACAATAACAAGCAACAAGACAAACCTCTGCCGATGAAACAGATGATTAAAAGCGGCGTAGCGTGGCAAGTAACGTTAGCGCTTGGGCTTAACTCATTTACCTTCTACTCTTTGGCTGGCTGGTTGCCACAGATATTGAACGATCTTGGCTACAGCGAAATCGACGCGGGCTACATCTACGGTTTCCTTCAATTTTCGACTATGGTTCCGGGGCTGCTGTTACTGCCGTTATTAGCCAAAAGTGACAATCAACAATGGCTCATCACTCTGTGTGCATCGAGTGTATTTGTTGGATTGATTGGTCTTCTGTATTTGCCTGAGTTTGCGATCTTTTGGGTGGGACTGTTTGGATTAACCAACTGCTCGACGTTTATTATCGCTCTCTCTTTTGTTGGCTTACGTACATCGAATAGCAGCCAAGCCGCATCATTGTCGGGTATGGCTCAGGGAATCGGTTATGCATTGGCAGCCACTGGTCCTACGTTGGTGGGTAAGCTTCATGCTCAAACCGATTCTTGGAGTGTTCCTATTCTGTTGATCGCATCTGTTGCCTTTGCGTGCACGATTTTCGCGGCACTGGCAGCACGAGATAAGAAAGTGAGCGTTTAGGCAAACAGAATGATTATGGTATCGCGACTTTATTTGCTCTCGACTCTATGGCTGACGACGGTTTTGATGTATTCACTTGGCGACAAACCAAATTTGCCTTTAAAGCGCTGACTAAAACGCCCTTCCGATTGGTAACCGCAAGACTGAGCCAACATCGCCACGTTCTGTTGTCCGTTTTGCATCAGATAAAGCGCGTGACTCAAGCGAACTTCAGCCAGTACCTCTCGATATTGCATACCCTCAAGTTTGAGCTTTCGAATCAGTGTCGCTCGGCTCATCGCAAAACGCTCCGCAACCGACTCTAGCCGATGCTTCTCATCTGGTGAATGTGAAAGATAATGGCTGAGCTTTTGGCTAAACGAGACGTTGGCACTGGCAAACAATTGATGCAAAACCCCTTTTTCGGCCAATTGCTGGTACAAGCCCTGTAACCAAAACTGTTGAGTCTCTTTGCTCATGCTCTGTGTATCAAACGAAAACAGAGCATTGAGTGAGTCTTGTAAGTTTCGATCCGCTTTTACTGTAGGCAGTCCCAGATCATTCGAACGTTCCTCACTAAAATCAAGCATCGCCTGAGAAGGTTGGAATTGAAAGCTGAACACTCGCGACAAGAAGCGCCCTTTGTGGGGCATGTTCTCAAAGCTTAGTGAAGCTGATGCCTCACACAACAGCAGCTCAGAGTGTGAGAGTTCGGCCGCTGAACCTTTCCAAAACAGGCGCTTACTGCCTGTAATGATCTGAATGATACTAGGGGATAGAATCCTCACATTACGCAGCTTTTGTAACTGCTCTGCACGAAAGATCGTCACTTGATATTGATGATTCATCTCACCCCCCTTATTTAATTATTATGTACGTGTATAAGCTTTAACGTACATAAGCTATTAACGTGTATAAGTTGCGGTCAGTTTAGCTTTGTCTAAAGCCATGCTGTTCAACGTGAATCCAACCACAGCCGACGGCGTATTTTCGTCGAGGTTAAGTTTGTCCGTTGGTAATGCCCAAACCGTGAACTGGTAACGGTGCATACCATCTTTTTCTGGAGGACAAACGCCACCGTAGCCAACTGTACCGTAATCAATGCGACCTGCTTTGCCACCGACTTTAGAGATGTCGACACCGCGAGGTAGCTCGTTCACAGTTGCAGGGATATCAAACGCAACCCAATGCCAGAAGCCACTTTCAGTCGGAGCATCTGGGTCATACGCCGTGATTGCAAAGCTTTTGGTTCCTGCTGGTGCATCTTTCCACATCAATTGTGGTGATAGGTTATCGCCGTCACAACCCCAACTTGAGTATTCAAAAGTCTTCGCCATTGGGTGACCTTCTTGAATATCGTTGCTGGTTAATTCGAACGCCTGAGCAGAGCTTGCAGCCAAAATACTGATTGCCAATACTGATTTGATGATGAGTTTCATAATGGTTCCTCTTATTAGGTATGAGCCCAGTATAGTCCTCTCGATTCGCCCAATAATGACAGTAAGTACATAATTATCGAATTTATTTCAAACAAATGATATTTACTGCATTTTTACTTTATTGTTTAAAAGCATGACCCACACGACAATTTGTTGTTAAAAGAATACTTGTTGACATTCAGGTTACAAATCATGCCCAAAACTCTTTAGACTCGCCCCACGACTTTTAACGAGAATGATTGGATGCGCAGGTTTACATTGACTCTTTGCTTGATCTTTTGGCTCCCAACTCTAGCCAATGCCCAAAGTTTGCAAGATAAGTGGCAAACTCTGTATCAACTGAGCTGGCAATCATCTCCAATCTTAGTATCTCAACAAGAGTTGGCTCAATATCCGAAAGTTCTACTCCATGAAAGTAGCCGCTATCCTGATTTCAACCAATTCAGTTGGGACGACATCGCAGCGTTAGCGTCAATACAAGATCACTGCCAAGCAATTGAAAACAGTAATCCTTCATTACATAACGCCATCGAGTTTGAGCTCGCTTTGTGTCAGCAACAAGCATTGGATTCCATTTGGTTTGCTGCACACTCCAAACGACACCCTGCAGGTGGTAGTTTTGCTGATCGTTATTTGGCAGTTTACCCCGACGTAAGCGAGCAAATACGCCCGTTTTTGAGTATTACCAACCCTCAGCACCCTTTATATACCAAGCTAGAATCGCTAACCGCTCAAGGCAGAGAAGCACTGCTCAGTGGGTACCGAGCTTGGCAACAGGACGATGTGCTTTGGTTAAGTGGCGAACAAGGCTGGAAAGCCATTCCCTTAAATGTTTGGCAACCTATTGCAGAGCAGCAAGAGGTGTCTTTGACGGGTGAAACCTGCACTTTTCGTTACAGCAACGTCTGCTTAAGCGAACCTAGCAATGACAATCTGATCATGAAAACGTTGATCTTTACATTGCTGTTTACGTTGCTTTCCGGACTCGGTAGAGTCTTATACCTAAGAACAAAACAACGAAAAGAGAGGCAGTTCGTTTTACAGCTTCTTACTCATGAACTTCGCACGCCCATTACTAGCCTAGGTCTAACCGTCGAAATGTTTAGAAATCGCTACGATGACTTTTCTGATGAAACTCAAAATGCGGTTTGGCGTTTAATATCTGACTATCAAAGGCTCTCTCAGCTCACCGAAAACAGTAAAGTGTATCTAAGTTCGGATCAGTCAGAACCTTTGTTGAAGCAAAACGCTTCATTAGAAGAGTGGCTCGATCATGTCTGTGAAAAGCACAATATTTCTTATCAATGTGAAGCGCGTGAAGTCGAACTTAACCTGCCTTATTACTGGCTAACCATCTGCTTGGATAATCTAATCAAGAATGCCAAACAACACGGTAAAGGTAAGGTTTTGGTAAAGGTCGAACTCGGAGACAAGCTGACGATTGAGGTACAAGACGAGGGGCACTTCCCTTCTTTTCTGCAACGGTTTTTATCTCGAGCAACACCGAGTATCAATCACAGACAAGACAACATGGGCATTGGCCTCACTATTGTCGAACACTTGATGAAACAAGCGAATGGCCATCTCATTATTCTTCGTAACCCAACCCGATGTATTTTGGAAATAGCTTATGAACACCCTACTGCTGATTGAAGACGACCATCTACTTGGACAAGGCCTCGTCAGCTTCTTTGAGTCCAATGGTTACCAATGCCTTTGGGCGAAGGATTCAGAGAGTGCCAGTAAGCAATGGTTCCGAGCCGATCTAGTGATACTGGATCGACAACTCGAAGACGGTGACAGCTTGCGACATTTGCCGAATTGGTTACTGCTCAAAGCCCTACCAGTGATTGTGTTAACGGCTAAAGTGGAAGTCCAACAACGCGTAGAAGGCTTAATGGCAGGTGCCAAAGATTACGTCACTAAACCATTTTCGAACGACGAATTGCTTGCTCGAGTCATTACCCAACTTCGTCCGTTAGGGGTGAGCCAACTAAATTACGCCAACATTGAAGTCCGCTTTTCTGAACGAATCGCTTATTTGGATGAAAGCCCGATCACGTTAAAACCTAAAGAGTTCCAGTTATTGGTCTTGTTTGTTCAGAACCAAAGTCGTGTGTTTCACCGAGATGAGTTACTCAACAAAATTTGGGGTTATCAGGCTTTCCCTAGCACTCGAACTATTGATAATCACATACTGCGCTTACGCCAGAAGCTGCCCACATTGAATATAGAAACACATCGCGGCGTTGGTTACCGCTTGGCTGGGGAATCATAATGAAAGTTACTTCGTTAACCGCACTGCTCTGCACATTGCCGCTCGCAAGTCATGCGGCTTGGTTTACTGACACGCCATTGCAGCACACCTATCAATCGTTGCTTGATGGTCAACCTCAAGTTGCATGGCAAGAGCTACAAATCGCACTCGTTCAACAAACACTCGATAGTGAGCTTTGGCTGCCAGTCAAACAAGAGATACTGAGCCAAACTCAATGCGGAACTTCACTAAGACAAGACACTGAGACGAAACATCACATTCAAGTTAGCTTCATTCGACGCTACGGCCTGTCGTCGCACGGTTATCAAATTAAAGTCTCTGCCGAGCAACTCAACAAAGGCTTAGAAACCCAAACTCTTTCTTTGGTATCGCCTAAAGGTAAAATCCTTCTCGATGGGCAACTCACTTCCAACAATGAGTACCAGGAGATTGAAACCTATGAAATGTTCATCAAACCCGAATCTGGTGTTTATCAACTAAGGATAGGTTCAAACCACTACCCTATTATTGTCGCTTTAAATGACAGTAATCGATGGCTGACGCTCGAAAGTAAACTCAGCGAACCACATATCGTGCTCTCGCCTCCAAAGGTGATCGACAACTGCCCTGACGCTAATGTGAACTGGCAATGGTTTGATGAAAACTACAACCTGTTAGGTTACAAATTGCCAATCAAAACAGCGCAAGCACCCGTTCCCTCAGAAGGTCCACTTGGAACCAAAGCCAAGCACCTGAGTGCTTCGGTTGAAATGTTTGAATACCAAGGCGCTATTGAAGTCCAATATGTGCAACGCGTCGCCGTGCCTTTCTAATGGAACACCACTAAAGCCAAACAGAAAATAGAGACATATAGGTGACAAAGCACTAGCACTACTTAGGTGTAATAACCGTACTTACCCTTTTCGGAATCTAAATATGCTCAGCGTACGTCACCCACTCAATCTTTTTACTTTTGCCATTGTGGCTCTAACAACAGCTTGTCTGTTTTCATCCAATGCACAAGCGAGCCAAATAACGCTCACCAGTAACAACAATACCGTCTCTATTTCATCGAATACTTTAGAGATAGATTGGAACGGCTTAAGCGTTAACAGCGGCGTTCTCACTGTTGATAGCCAACCACAGAAAGCGACCAATCTGGTCATTGGCTTTTCCGATAAAGCTTACTCAGAAAAAATCGCCACTTGGACCTTAGTACCCAGTGGGATAAAAGTTGAGGCAGAACTAAATCAAGAACAACTCACTTTTCAGTTCAGTTTCCCTTCAAATATACAGGTGAAACGTAACCAGCCCGTAGAGTTGGCGTGGTTTGATCTAGCAGAACAACAAACTCAGACCCTATTTCTTCCTTTTAGCGAAGGCATGCGTGTACCTACAAATAACAAGCTTTGGGGTAGTTATCTAGTCGACAACCATTCTGGAAGCAACACCACTCAAGACCTAAAGATGCCTTTTTGGACAGCACAACAGAACGACCACTTCATTAGCTATCAGATGATTAATGCGACCAACAATCAACTGCTCTTTTCAGATGCATCCTCTAATGCTTCCTCAAATACAAAGACCAAAATTGATATGAAGGCATCACACCAATTTACGATGCTCAATCAGTCACAGCCTTTTATTGTTCGTATTACCCTCGGAGACTCGTGGTTAGATGGTGCCAAACAATACCGAGATTGGCGCATCAATAATGACCAGTCTGAAACACTTGTAGCAAAGCAAAAGCGCAATCCAGATGTAAGTAAGTTGATCGGCGCGAGCCACGTTTATTTGTTTGGCAAAGATCCACTAAGCGTCCAAGATGTAAGCGACTGGTGGGGATTGAAAAGCTGGTATCTAAAGGGCTCTAAACTCAACGTTTCCAAGGAAGCAAAAAGAGAGCTTTCATCACTCTCCAAGGGTAAAGATTGGTTCAGTCAGTACCACAAACAGTTATTGTTGGACTCTATTAGCCAGTCGTTGCAGGTGTTATTTCCAATCGGTAATCCGACACTCGAAAACAATACGATCAAAGCTCAATACGTGGCAGCGCAGAACAAGAAAAATTGGTTGGTTGAACACGCCTCCCCCTAACTAAACTCGTCAGACACTTGGGGACAAGCGTTGTCTTCAGATATGGTCGCCAATCTAAATAAGGCAGGCTTAAGCAAACTTTGGCTCGGATTTGATAATTGGATGCCAGCATTCTATCAACCTAACGCTGTGGGTCTGGCAAAACAGTCAGGATATCTGGTCGGCACCTATGACTCCTACAACACAGCCATTCCTGCGAAGCTGAACGACAACTGGCTAACCGCTCAATTACCAGAGCCAATGCGTCAAAGTTGTGCCATTGAACTAGCGGATGGCAGCCTAAAAAAAGGGTTTCGAGGTAACGGATTCTATCTTAATCCGAATTGCCATTTAGATTACGTAAAGCAGCGCGCTCAAGACATTATGAAATTCGGCAACTTCAACAGCTTGTTCTTAGATGTTGATGCAACCGCCATGGCACGTGAAGATTACAGCGGCTCTATAAACAGTCATAGCAAGAGTCATAGCAACAGCAATGTCAATGGCGATACAAACGAATCGGATATGCTTTCTGCCTTCAACAACCGAATGCAGTGGCTAAGCGAGCAACCATCGTTAGTATTAGGGTCTGAAGACGGCAACAGCCTAACAACAAAAGGCATCGTGTTTGCACACGGCTTAGAAACGGTTGGTTTTGGTTGGACAGATAAAGACATGAAAGGGAACCGCCGATCTCCCTATTACTTAGGTCGTTGGTACCCAGACCACAAGCCTGACTTCTTCTTTAAACCCGCCGAGGTTAAAGAGCCCTACAAGTCGCTACTGTTTTCGCCACAATATCGAATTCCGTTATACCAAGCCGTTTTCCATGATGAAGTAATCAATACGCACCATTGGCACTCAGACAGCCTTAAGTTCACTAATGTACAAGCAGAACGTGACTTAACCGCGATGCTGTACAACACACCACCGATGGTTCACTTGACCAGAGATGAAGCTTTATCAAGTTCAAGTCCAAGGATCAAAGCACTCAAACGCTATCAAGATGGCTTTGAACCGATGCACGAACAGTTATGGGATAAAGAGTTGGTCGATTTCGACTGGTTAGATAAGAACGGAGATGTTCAACAAACCGAGTTCAGTGACGGGAGTAAGATCATTGCCAACTTCTCCAACAAGACCTTTCGTCACGATAACGTTGATATTGCGGCCCTGTCGGTCAAAGCTATATTGGCGAATGGACAAGTCGTCGATTGGCAGTCAACTTATCATTAGCTTCGATACGGTTTAGGCAAAAACGATTAATAGGAAGCCTAAGCACTTATTTACCCGCTAAGGTTATCCCCGTTACTTTTGCTTCCTATTTTGAAAGGCAGTCAGTAGATAGTCGATAAAGACCTTTTTACGTTTCGGCATCAACTGTCTGTCTGCATACACTAGGCTTACTGAAACTTCTGGCATCTCATACTCAGGTAACAAACGAATCAGCTTCCCTGTCTTGAAGTGCTCACGACAAATGAATTCAGGAAGCACCGCCAAGCCGAGCCCATCCACACACGCTGTTAGGCATGCCGTGATGGTATTCACTCGCAACTGACACGGCAGATCGATCAAAATCGACTCACCGCCTTCTAATTGCAAATGCCACTTAGGTAGACGTGCCGCCTTGTTCACCACTTCAATCATCCTAAATGGAGGCTTAAGGTTATCGGGTGAAGAGATTTCACCGAACTGTTCTAAATACTCAGGGCTGGCTACCAATACACGCTTCGATGTTGTGAGGTAGCGAGAAACCAAGCTCGAATCCACCAGCTCACCAATTTGCGCGTAAAGATCGATCCCCTCCGCAATGATGTCGACTTCTCGATTCGACAGTTCTAAGTTCAAAGTCACGTTTGGGTGCTCTTTTAGGAAACTGTGGATGTATGTGGGTAATACTTGATGTCCCAATTCGACAGGCAACACAACATTCAACTGCCCTCGGATCAAATCCTGATTGGCAGAAACCTCTAACTCAGCTTGGTTCATGATCTCTTGCATCTGCATACTCGACTGATAAAAGCGCTCACCCTCTGGCGTTAAAACTAAACTTCGTGTCGAACGAGTGATCAACCTCACACCTAGGTGCTGCTCGAGCTCGTCAAGCTTTCGGCTGACGGTCGACTTGGTCATATTCAATGCTTCAGCTGCGTGCGTGAAACTCCCACAATCAACAACTTGTGTAAAAACAGTCACAGCATTTAAGTCCATCGTACTTCTCCCAAAGCCCTATTAGTAAGATTAATGCAACAGTGTTTCCCTTTTTTCCTATCTTATCAATCAATCGAATTCATTTACAATTCGTTACATCTAAATAAAAACAAAATGAGAAATAAAAAATGACAGAGAACAACAACGCTTCGCAATCAGTAAGCACAAAAAAACGTAAAAAAGCCCCGCTTATTGCTACTGCGATCATGCTGTCATTAGGTCTTGCTGGTGCGGGATATTGGTACGGCTATGGCCAATACTTTGAATCTACCGACAATGCCTACCTACAAGGCGACATCACGAATATAAGCCCGAAGGTGTCTGGCTATATTGTTAAGTCTTACGTAAGTGATAACCAATCGGTTAAACAAGGTGACTTGCTGGTTCAAATTGATGATCGTGATTACCAATCTGCACTTGCTCAGGCGAATGCGCATTTAAGCGTCGTTCAATCAAGCGTACACAACCTTATCGCTCAACAAACGTTACAACGTAGCCAAATAAATCAAGCTGAGAGCCGTGTTGATTCCGCACAAGCTGAATACGAGCGTGCAATCCAACAAGTCGTGCGTTCTCGTAGCTTATTAAAGCGTAACTATGCTTCGCAAGATGAAGTCGACAGCATGGTCGCACAACAAAAAGTCACCCAAGCAGAACTTGAAGAAGCAAAAGCAAACCTCGTCGCAAGTAATGATCAGCTAATCGTGATTGCGAGTGAAATCGAACAAGCAAACGCATCCGTGACTGAAGCTCAAGCACAAAGAGATCAAGCACAACTTAACCTTGATTACACCAAAGTTTACGCGCCAGCAGATGGTGTAATTGGCAAACGCAGCGTGCGAGAAGGTCTGTTGATTCAAGCCGGCGCGCCACTTATGAGTTTGGTACCAAACAACCAAGTGTGGATCGAAGCTAATTTCAAAGAGACACAGTTAAGCGGCATTCATAAAGGTCAATCCGTAGAAGTTGAATTAGATGCCTTCCCGGGACAACCACTTGAAGGCGTGGTAGACAGTTTCTCTCCTGCGACTGGCGCCAAGTTTGCGCTACTGCCACCAGAAAACGCGACCGGTAACTTTACTAAAATCGTTCAACGTGTACCGGTGAAAATTACCATTCCAGATCAGCAAGAATTGAAAGGTAGATTGCTTCCTGGTTTGTCTGTGGTAGCGACCATCGATAAACGAGGCTAGATCATGAGTAACGCTGGTGTTGTCACCCACACTAATGATGATGGAGTGGTTTCTAGACGCCATTGGATCGCCCTATTTGGCGGTTTGATTGGCGCGTTTATGGCGATCTTGGATATTCAGATCACCAACTCGTCTCTCAAAGATATTCAAGGCGCGCTGTCTGCCACCTTAGATGAAAGCTCGTGGATCTCTACGTCTTATCTAGTCGCAGAGATGATTGCTATTCCACTCAGTGGTTGGCTTTCTAAAGCGCTCGGTAAACGCCGTTATATCACGTGGACGACGGCCATTTTCACCATTTCATCTTTGCTGTGTTCGTTCTCTTGGAATATGACCTCGATGATCGTATTCCGAGCGATGCAAGGCTTCAGTGGTGGCGCTTTAATCCCGCTTGCTTTCTCGTTAGTGATTCAGTTATTACCTGTTAACAAACGGGCTGTGGGTATGGCACTGTTTGGCGTAACCGCGACCTTTGCTCCATCGATCGGCCCAACATTTGGTGGTTGGCTGACGGAGAACTTTTCATGGCACTATATTTTCTACATCAATATTCCGCCTGCTTTGCTTGTGATCACCATGATCCGATATGGCTTGGATGATGAAAAGCTCGACCTTGGCACGCTGAAAAAAGCGGACTGGTTTGGTATCGCCACCATGGCGTTAGGGCTAGGTTGTTTGGAAGTGATACTAGAAGAAGGTAACCGTGAAGAGTGGTTCAGTTCGAGCTTTATTATTGGCTTGAGTATCGTGTCGGCGGTGAGTTTGGTTTACTTTGTGATAAACGAACTCCAACACAAAAAGCCATTGGTTAACCTGCGGCTATTGCGGGATGGGCAGTTTGCTATGTCTTGTATCGCCTATTTGATTTTGGGGATGGCATTGCTCGGCTCTATCTATGTTCTGCCGATGTATCTCACTCAAATTCAGCAATATAACGCGATGGAAATTGGTGAAGTGCTAATGTGGATGGGTTTCCCACAACTTCTGATATTCCCAATTGTGCCCAAGCTAACACAGATAATTAAGCCTAAGTACTTGGTGACCTTTGGCTTCGCAATGTTCGGTTTCAGTTGTTACGTGAATACGCACATGACAATCGATTTTGGTGGCCAGCAGCTGATTTTGTCTATGGTTCTGCGTGCTATCGGTAGCCCATTTATTATGGTTCCGCTGTCTTTGGTTGCCATGAAGAACATCAGCAAAATGGACACGCCAGACGCATCAACGTTAACCAACGTGATGCGAAACTTAGGGGGCGCTTTCAGCATCGCGATTATCGCTACGCTATTGGATAACAAAACCCGTGAGCACTTGGCACACATCAAGGAGTCGTTACCTTCTGTGAGTCAACTTGGTTGGCAGACGCTTCAGCAACAACAAGCGTTTTTCATTCTGTCAGGAAGTGATGCCGCAACGGCGATGCAACAAGCGCAAGCAAGCTTACTTGGTACAATGCAACGTGACGCTGCCATCATGGCTTACAACGATGTGTTCTTAATGATGACGGCGTTCTTGGCTCTAGCGGCAGTATTGATTTTGAACATGCGTGATTAGCGCTAGTTTTTTAGTAAGTAAAACTTCAAAAAAGACTACATTTCAAATAAACAATCGTGTAAGAAAACAGAGAGGTAAGCTTATCGGCTTACCTCTTTTTTATTTCTAAAACACAGATACCCCCACAAAAATAAGGTAAACGTAACCTGCGTTTGAAGGCTTTCATAAATGCTATCGAATACTCTTTAATTACCAATAGTTTATTGAGTGTTTGTATGTGATATAGGCACCTTGACAATGTGCAACTTGACACCTAAATTAAAAATAACATTTGGTATTGAGGAAAATGGATTTGACCTTACCACCTGACCTACGAGTTTTAATTGTCGACGACTCCAAGAGTGCAACTATTCTTATAAAGCAGCAACTCTCGAGCTTAGGCATTTCACATGATTGCATCTTTATTGCGACCGACTATCGACAAGCCATTAAAGCGGTCGAGACGCACTCTTTTCATGTACTCCTCATTGACTACCACTTAGAACAGTCTTTTACTGGCTTTGAGCTGTTGGGTATTCTGTATCGAAATCGCCTCATCGATCATACGGTGGCGACAATCTTGCTCTCTGGGGATATGCGTCAGGAAACCGTATTGACTGCCCTTTCTGGCGAAGCACATCACTTTGTTTCTAAACCGATCAATACTCAATCTTTAGGCAAGAAGATTCAAAGTGCTGTGTCCGTTTCGAAGAAACTCACCCAACTGAATGACTTATATCCGATCACTAATCTGGAACGATTGACACAAGCGTTAGCGATCTCCCCTAATGGCAATAGCGTTCAGTTCGAAGCGACATTGATTGAACATTTAATTGGAGGTAAGAAATGGCAGTTACTCTCTAGCGTCATTAACAACTCGAAAACCAACATGCACCCAACCAAATTGGTGGCTGAGGCGCTGATTCTCGACAGCTTAGGCAAGCCAAATTTAGCCATAGATAAGCTCCACAATTTTCTGATAGCGCAGCCACTCTCATTAAGCGTGATTGATTGCTTAAGCTGTATCTATGAAAAACACAAAATGCTGCTGCCTGCTCTTAAATTGGCGATTCGTGCATTTGAGATGACACCGAGTATCAGCCATCGTGCAATCAGGGCGATCGACTTGGCTGAGAACGCAGATAACACACACATGATCATAAAGTTAGGTGAGATGTATGCAACCCACATTTCAGCTGCTGACATCGATGTCATCCATTCCATTGGTGCGCACTTTAATTCGTTAAAAGCAACGTATCAGCGCGAGACGCAACTAAAGTACAAACGTATTTTGCTTGAGCACGCCAACCAATTCACCGAGTTGGTAAACCTAAAACTTCCGGTAAAACAACAGCAGCAAGTTTTGGCCAGCCTGCCCTATTTCAGAGCAGCATATTGCTCATCGAAAATAGCCCTCAGGTTGCCCACAAAAAAGTGATTAGAGCTTCGACCCTGTTAGCGAATAATTTCCACAGCCAACCGACTTACTTGCTCGCTCAACTATTACCACTGCTCGTCCACTTTGGTGAGTACTCTCTTTATCATTTGGCAATGGAATGTCTAAAATCTCGTGGAGAAGCAGTAAATCATCAACTTGAGTCTAAAAATGTCGACCCTTCAACGTGTATAAACATTGAAAACTTTGGGTCGATCCAGGAATTAAAGGACTACATTCACAGTTACCCATATTCAGTTGCCGCCAAACTTGACTATATATACGCCATCAATAAAGCTCATATAGATGAGAAACTTAGCGATGACTATCTACAAGAAATCTTACAGTTAGAACTGCCTCCAAAATGGAATCAATGGATTAGTGATTCATCAAGGTATGGTTTTTCCACTAAGCCGCCTAGCCCATTTTCAACATTCAGCCGACAGGAGTCCACATGCTAGACTTTGATGCTTTAAACGCCTATTTAGACAATGACAGAGACGTCATTTACGCCGTTTTGTCTACATATCAAGAAGACCATGGCAATTCGCTACAAGAGATCGAAGAGTTGGTTCAACAACAAGACTGGGGCAAGCTTCATTTTACCGTGCACACCTTAAAAGGCATTTTAGCCAGCTTTGGTGAAGAAACGGCCACAGTTGCATTGGAAAGAGTAGAACAAAACACACTCAATAAGCTTGCGCCACAAGATGATG
Organism: Vibrio splendidus 12E03; assembly: GCF_000272105.2. GTDB lineage: Bacteria > Pseudomonadota > Gammaproteobacteria > Enterobacterales > Vibrionaceae > Vibrio > Vibrio splendidus_I. Next base: position 5,084 of record NZ_AJZD02000066.1, on the reverse strand, counting down.
ACCTTTCGGTTATCTATAGCGAAATGAAGATCATTAATCAGCAAATCGATGAGGTTCTTAGCACTTATTAGTCGATAGAATTAAAACGTGCGTGGCGATACTTAACAGCCGACACAGCTAAAAGAGTTGAGGTACTTGGAAACATTGAACCTCGACTCTTACCATTTTTTTATCATATCCCCTCTCAATTATAGATCTAACCCACACCTATAAATTCACGGTATTTATCTAGACAAAGCAATGCATAATATATGCTTTGTAAACCAGCCATATTGATGTTTTAAATGAAAAACCAACACACTTGACGAGATGCAAAATAGTTAAATATTTGTAGATCTTTTTGTGACAAAAACATACGAAATTGCATTTTATTTATTGGTAAAGAAGGAACTGTTATCTACACTCTAATGAAACCAAGCGTTAATCACTTGGTGGCATAATAATAAAATAAAACGTTCAGTCGGCTAGATAAGGACAAGGAAATGAACAACGATAGTTTTGCTGCGTTTCAGGTGCTCACGGATGAAACACCCATTACCGAATCATTTTCTACCAGTGCAGACCCTTATGCTCATTATCTGAAAGATATTGTAGGCATTGATCTGCTGTCGCGTGAAGATGAGGTGTATTACGCAAAATTGAATCGCGCGGGTGATAAAAAAGCGCGTGATGTCATGATCGAATCAAACCTGCGCCTTGTTGTGAAAATCGCAAAGAGTTACCTAAAACGTAAAGGCAATAACTTCACCCTGCTCGACCTGATCGAGGAAGGCAACATTGGCTTAATTAAAGCCATCGACAAATACGATCCAGAACCAGGTTATCGTTTTTCAACCTATGCTGTGTGGTGGATCCGTGAAAACATTGAAGCCGCACTCATGAACACGGGTCGTACCGTGCGATTGCCAGCCCACGTGTGTAAAGAAATAAACAGCCTCGCCTCAAAAAAGCTCGATGTAAGCAAAAAAATGAGTAAAGAGGTTTCAATTTCTGAGTTATCAGACAGTTCAGGTGTTAAGGCCGAACGCGTCGATCAACTGGTGGCGTTAAGTGGGTTTATTGACGTTACGACAACGGTTGGAACTAGCCATGCTCCTATGGTGCTTGATCAATGCGAAAGTGAATATATCCTCGACCCTCAACAAGACTGTGAAGATCAATCCTTTACCCAAGCTCTAGAACAAATTATCAATACACTTCCTCCAAAATTACAAAAGGTACTCATCCACCGTTTTGGTTTCTTTGATAACAAGGTGAAAACGTTGTCTGAGATTGGACAAATGTCGGATGTGAACGTTTCTAATGAACGAGTTAGACAAATGCAGAAAGAAGCGGTCGAAAGAATTCAAAAGCGACTCAAATTTGATGGTTGGGTGTAAGCAGTTAAGCCGAAACTGAGTAGTCAGAATGCTAAATAACTAGATCAGACATTTAAAGAACAATCTTAAGGGTGAGCCTCAAAGCTTGCCCTTTTTGTTTGCTGATTCGCTAGAAAAACAAAAAAATCGTAAGCCCACGAACCCTAAGTCGCTAATAGCTAATGGCAAGCGCCAAAGCATTAATTTACCTTAAAGAAGTGACTCGCTCACTGCGCAAAATGAGATAATTGATATAAGTGGTTTCAAGACAATCTTGTTCCCACACTGATAAAATCCTTTTAGCCGCAAAATAATAATCTTTGTTTCTCAACAACATCCCAACGGTATGGCTAAGCTTTTCAAATCGAACATGGTCGCTCGCAGAGATGTAGTCATCTTCACTTTCAATAATGGGCGCTAAACCATCAGCAAACCAATTATTCAATATTTCTCGCATCTCTAATTCGGACTCAGGTACATCCACACTCGACAACTCACGATGTTGAGGTGGCGGCACTATGTACTTCGACGCTTGCGGTGAACTGACATAACGATACATGCCCTCACTCCTTTTTAACTCTCTCTATAGTAACTAAGAACATTCTTGTGGATTCTCAAGTTTTTTGAAGCCAAAGAATGAATCTCTGCGACAAATAAGAAAGCCATGCAAAGGTCACTCTACATGGCTTTGCTCAGGGCAACTTTACGCTGCCCCATCTCCTTGTCGGTTTAGACTAAAACTAAGCTCTCTCGATTAAATCGAGCTTTGGTCGAAGTCGTTGCCTTGATCCGTTCCAGTTTGAGAATCTGAATCGAAGCTTCCAGAGTCGTCCGTGAAGTCAACACCTTGGTCTTGACCTCCCGCACTTGTCCAGTCGCTGCCACCAGATTCCATACCTGCCATGTCCGGTTGCTGTTCTTGCGTAGAACCTTGCATGGTGTATTGATCATCGACCTCAACTTCAACAGAACCGCTAGCACCGTCTATTGAGCTACCCAATTCGTCGTAACCTTGGAATTGGATCTCGCTAGTACCTTCATAACCTTCTGGAAGTTCGACGGATACAGGCTGCTCTAGGTTGCCACTGATTGTGAAGCTACCATCACCGTTATCCAGTGCGTTGCTCACAGTTGCGCCCTCAGGTAAGCCAGACATATCAGCGTAATCAACCGATTCGTTACCACTCACCTCATCTGGAATCGAGATAGAGATGGTATCGCCCGGTGCCGCGGTTACATCTGCTGTACTGTCTTCAGTTTCAGCATCTTGAGCTTGGTCATCAGCTTGTTGAGCCACTTCCACTTGTTGCTCTTCTGTTGCTTGAGCAGCTTGGACTTGTGGTTCATCACTTTGTACTGAATCATCTTCAACTTGGATGCTTAAGCTGTGACTTGATACTTCACCGCCGTCGTTAACTTCAACATTCATCGCTAAATTGCCATCGAAGTCTTCGTTCGGCCAGTAAGTCCACTCACCTTCACCTGATTCGGCAAAGAAGCCAGCATCGTTCGCGTCTGCAACATCAACAACTTGTGCAGAATCACTCACGCCTAACTCATCCACCAGCTGTGCATCCGTGATAGTTAGTGAACCATCATCAGCTAAGGCATAACCTTCGCTCGCCGCCGCTTCATCTCCGCCTTGGATATCCACATTGAAGAAGCTTTCGATGCGATTCTCGCCATCGGTCGCTATAAACCCAACTTGAACATCTCCGGTGTAGTCTTCAGCAGGTGTGAATTGATAGTTACCTTGGTTATCGCTCTCAATTACGCCCTGACCTTCCATCAAGCTTACTGACTCAATGCTCAAACTATCGCCTTCTGCATCGCTCAGGTTCGCTAACATGTCTTCATCAGTGAACGACAAGGTTGCATCCGCTGCAATTTCCGTCGTTGTGATGCTGTTAACTTCTGGTGTTGCATTCTCTTGTGAGTCGCCTTCTTTCACGACTACGCCAGTTTGCTCATCATGAAGCACGCCATCTTTATCAACTACGTACGCAATGTCTGCTTCGCCCGTGAAGCCTGGTGCTGGTGTGAACGTCCAAGTGCCATCGCCATTATCGACAATCTCACCTTGGCTGCGGTCGGCAAGATGAACCAGTTTCACTTCATCATCGCTGTCAGCATCCACATTCTCAGCCAAACCAATTAGGTCGTCCGCCGTTAGGATGATGGAATCACCCGCTACAGTTTCGAAATCACCTGAATCGATACCATCATCAAACGCTTCCGGCTCATCTCCGTAATCAACCGTTGTTGCACTTACGGTTACGAAGAACTCACCATGGAAGTCTTCAGGAGGCGTCATTTGAATGTTTGAGATATCCCAGTCGAACAGGTCGATGTATTGACCCGGTTCGGTAATCATCACGGTATTCACACCATCGGTTACCTCGAATCCAACAGGGAAACCTGTCATCACCAAGTTACTGAGTGTTTCTGAGTCATCGACTAGGCCAACGTTCAGTCCCAAGTGACCCGTTTCATCTTCACCGAAGACTAATGGACCGTCATGGTCGGTGGTAATTACCGCACCATCTGCAACTGGACGTACGAACACAGGAACATCAAGAACCGTTTCGAACTCACCATCACTCACGACAACTTGTAGGTCAGAAACACCCGCAAAGTCGCCTGTTGGGGTGAATGTCCAAGTACCATCACCGTTGTCTGTCACTTCTCCGCCATCTTCACCGTCTGCGGTGATAATGCGAGAAACAACCAGGTCAGCGGTATCAATGTCACCGAACAAGTTCATCAAGTCGCCAGCATCGAAGGTGAACGCGCCATCTTCGTCTGTGGTCATCATTGCGTTGCCGACATTGAATGGTGCGTCGTTAACCGGAATGACATCCACATTCAGCGACCCATCAACCACCTCTTCATCGTCAGTAGCTTGATAACCCAGTTCTACTAAGCCATTAAAGTCTTGAGTAGTCACTAAGTGATACATGCCGTCTGGTTGCTGCGTTAAGGTCGCGTTCGCTGGTGCTCGAACAGTGATGCTCTCGATGCTGATCTCGTCGCCATCAAGGTCTGTTACTTGACCCGCGATGTATGCTGGGTCAATCACCATGACCACATCTTCTTCGCCTTGCATCTCAATGGTTGGCGCTTCAGGTGCATCATTGACTGGCGTGACATCGATGTTGCCGTCGACTGAAATTGTCTCTTGGCCATCGCTAACGTTAAACGTCATTGGCACATCGCCATTGAAGTTCTCGTTTGGTGTGAATGACCAAGTACCATCTTCGTTATCTAGCAACACACCTAAGCTAGGGTCGATTTGTAGACCAGAAGCTGACAGCTCGTCTGCGGTGTTATCGATGTCGGTAGCTTGAGCTAACAACATGTCTTGTGTGATAAGAATGGTGCTGTCTTCGGCTGTAGTTAGTTTCACATCCTCAGATTCAGGTCCATCGTTCACAGCCAGAACTTCGATTCCTGCCGTTGTTGTTGCAGTTGCACCGTCATCATCGGTCACAACCACATCTAGGCTGATATCACCATTAAAGTTCTCGTTTGGCGTGAAGGTCACAGACCCATTATCGTTTTGAACCAAGGTGCCGTCAGAGCCTGAGTAAGTAACGCTTTCAAGCGACACTTCACCGTCCACATCGGAGCTATTGGCAATTAACTGCTCAGGGCTCAATGTAATGGTGCCGTCTTCGTTCATCTGGTAAGACGTTGCACCCGCCACTGGTGCATCGTTAACGTCTG
>NZ_AJZD02000065.1 GCF_000272105.2 Vibrio splendidus 12E03 | reverse complement strand
TGCGTAAAAATAGGAAACCTAGTGTCAATATCACGCTTTGTATCTGGTTTAAGTTAAATTTATTGGATCAATCGCTCATTTGTTTAATATCAATAATATAGGGCGTAGAAGCTAGGCGTAGTTAATAAGGATGAGAGCTCATCCTTATTAATGTGAGATTAATATCACTTTGTAATGTTCTTATTTTTCAAGAGTAATAAAGTTTTCATGTTCTATTTGTTCTTAATATCAATATTAGTAATTTTTATGTATTAGGGACGATAGCTGCACTCAAGGAGAAGCAAAAAAGTAGGTAGATTACGTCAGTTTCATTTGCAGATATTTGCAATTCCTATAAATTCCACTGTGCATTTAAGGAGAAGGTAGGTTTCTTGTGAGCGAAACCACCAGTTATCCATCTTTATCAAAATCTACAGGGCGTAATCGCCACAGTATGTGAGCTGTTACCCAAAAGGAGTTGATGTTGTCTTCATCTATTCAAATTGCGATCACCTATCTGGTGTTGGTTGCGATATCTGTGTTGTTTGCAGAAAGCTCGAAAGCGGTATTAATGTGGTATTTGGTTATCGGATTGGTGACGTTTTTTGTGTACGCGAAAGACAAGCGAGCAGCGATCAATGGTAATTGGCGTGTGCCAGAGAAAACCCTGCACATCTTTTCTGCTGTTGGTGGTTGGTTAGGAGCTTTGATCGCACAAGACAAGCTGCGTCATAAAACGCAAAAGCAGCCGTTCCGAGCGATTTATTGGCTGACGGTGGCAATAAATATAGCAGTGTTTATATGGACGCTAACACTAAGTGGGCAGGCGATATTTGGTCGTTGGGTTAGTGAAATTATTGGGTTTCTTTAACGATAATGATGGCTAGTAACCGTGTACTAACCATCAGTAGCTATAGTGAGTCAACTAGAGCATTGGAATCGTTGATGCCAACAGCAAGCCCGCCATGCCATAGTTGAAGCTTTTGATGCGTACTGGTGTTGTTAGCCAGTGTTGCAGTTGTTTGCCTGCTGCCGTCCAGAAGGTCACTGATGGCAAGTTAGCTAGCGTAAAAATGGCTGCGATGATCGCAAGTTCCCACCATGAGCTGCCGCTGCTATAAACGGAAATCGCCGTCAATGCCATCGACCAACCTTTCGGGTTCACCCATTGGAAACTTGCCGCGCCGAGAAAAGTCATCGGCTTATACGCTTCGGTACTCTTGGCTTTGCCGCTCAAAGCTATCTTAATCGCAAGATATACGAGGTAAGCAAGGCTCAGGTATTTCAAGACTTGGTGCGTCACTGGGTACGCGTTGAAAATCCCCATCAAGCCGAAGCCAACCAACAGCAACATGGCTGCAAACCCTAGAGCAATGCCAAGCATGTGCGGAATGGTACGGGTAAAGCCAACATTCGCACCTGATGTCATGAGCATGATGTTATTTGGACCCGGCGTGAAGGTCGAGACAAACGCAAACAAGGCAAGTGCGCTAAGTTGTTCTAAAGGCATAATGGTTCTCCAGCAGTAAAATGAACGAAGTGACTGACCGGTCATGACTTTCACGTGTTGAGAAACATAGTAGGTGGAAAGTGAGGCAATTATGTGCTTTTATTTCCTCTATTATCACTAAATGCACAATAATAAGTACCTATGGATAGATTTGACGAAAGGATATTGCAAGAGCTTAAATTGGACGGCAGAATCTCCAACATTGAGCTTTCAGAACGAATTGGTTTGTCGGCATCAGCGACCTTAAGAAGAGTACAAGATCTTGAGCGCAAAGGCATCATCCAAGGTTACCGCGCGGTTTTAGATAATGGCTTGATGGGCGTGGGCTTTATTGCCTACGTTTCAATTGGCTTATCGAGCCACAGCAAAGCGGCTCAGTTGGAATTTGAACAACACGTCAGCATGGAAAAAGAGGTGGTGGAGTGCCATAACATCACTGGCGCTAACGAGTACTTGCTGAGAGTCGAAACCAAAGATTTGCCCGGCTACAAGAAGTTTCATGCCGATGTGCTTGGGGAATGTGCTCAGGTGCAATCCATTACGACTATGGTTGTGATGGATACCCCAAAAGATGAACGTTAATCGAGCTTAATATTAGGAGCGGCACAGTGCCCAATACCAATCAGTTGTTATTGTTCTTAGATGTGGTTCAACAAGGGTCGTTTACCAAAGCGGCAACCTTGCATGATATGGACAATTCATCACTCTCTAAACAGATCAAAAAGCTTGAGCAAGACTTAGGTGTTCAGCTGCTTAACCGCTCTACGCGCTCGTTTTCTTTGACGTCGGCGGGAGAAGATATTCTCGCACAAACCTATGTGTTGAAAGACACCATCAATCAGATCCAAGGTATTGCAGACTCGTACCAGTCTGAACCCAAAGGCGTACTGCGAATTACGTCGCCCATCTATTTTGGTCAACAATACCTGCAACCTATCATCACTCAGTTCATGAGAAAGTATCCGGATGTTCAGATCGTACTTTCACTAGACGATAAGATCGCCAATATTATCGCAGGGCAATTCGATATCGCCTTTCGCTTCAGCAAGCTTGTTGAATCGAATTTGATTGCGAAGAAGATTGCTGACAGTAACTTTATGCTGGTCGCCTCTAATGATTTTGTTAAGCAGCACGGTGAACCTAAGACACCACAAGATTTGCTAGCTTTGCCTGCGGTGATTTATACCAATGGCGATATGACGGTTGATCATTTGCGTATCAGTGAAGAACCGGGCGGCGATACTTTCCAGAGCCTAACGATTCGTGGCAACTATAAGGTGAGTGATGTTCGCACCATGGTCTCTTGCGTAAGAGATGGCCTAGGGTACGGCTTCCTCGACCAGTCAAATCTATACGCATCAATGAAAGAACTCGGCTTGCTCACTTTACTTCCAGAGTATCCAATCTCTACTGCTGATACCGCTATTTATGCCGTTTACCCGCATCGTAAGCAGACCAAGCTAGTGAAAGAATTCATCACTACGGTTCAAGATTATATTGGGTCGCCAACGATTTGGGATAAGATGCAGCAAGGTTAGCTGGATTTCTAATCGTTCAAACATAAAAAAAGGAGCCTGATCGTCGAACGATCTGGCTTCTTTTTTATTGTTCCTGCTAAAACTGATTTACAATGTAAATCATAGCTATATCTGGCGTGAACGGCTCATAATCACTAATACCTATTAATGCTCATGAATCACTTCTTTACCACTCGGATAAGCTTTGGTACCTAGTACATGACCATCAACTTCTTTGCCATAGTAGCCTTGGTGGTTGTGGTAACGCTTAGCATTTCCGGCAACATCACCCTTGTATCGAGGATCTTGCGGGCGTTCATGACTATTCACAAATGCAGCCACATCCCAAGCATCTTGAATCGAAAGCTGCTGGCTCTTTCCAAGCGGCATGTTTTCATAGATAAAGTAGGCAGCGGTGTTCACTCGGTGCATACCCGCGCCCCAGTTATACGCGTTTTCGCCCCACAGTGGTGGGAAGTATGAACGGCCGTCTGATCCTTTAATGCCTTCACCATTTTGACCATGACAGGTTTGGCAGCTGGTTTGGTAAACCTTTTCACCACGCGCTATCGACGGCTCTTGTTCAGGGTTATCAATCTTAGGGTAACCACGCCCTGCCAACTTACTGCGATCATCGATTGGGTATTTGCTTAACAGCTCTTCAGGAAGAGGGAAGCTTTCCGCTTTACCACCGACTTGTAAATCGGCATCGCTGATCTCAGGAACTGGCGTATCTTGCATGCCGTTTTTATCTAGGATGCCACCCATCGCCAGCCAGTATGAATAAGCCGTGAGCGCGACCATCTCTTTTGAGCCAACTGCTGGTGGCAAGCCATTCATTGAGTAAGTGAAACAGCCTTGGATACGTTCTGCGTAACTGTTTACCTTGTCGTTTTTCTTACGGTAAGCCGGGTAGGCCATATACGCACCCCATAGAGGTGCTGCATTCGCCTTCATGCCTGCTTGCATGTGGCAGTTGACACAGTTTTGCTCGTTACCGACGTACTCGCCACGCATCTGCTGTGAGTCAACAAACAACGAATAGCCCAGTTTGACTTTGTCACCAAATTCTCCTGCAGGAATATCAACCAAGTCTCGTGGCACCAGATATTTATTATCTTGAGGCTTTTCGACCGCGGGCAGTTCGGTTTGGCGATCGGGCAACTCACCTTCGGCGTAAGCGATTCCAGAGGTAAGGGTTGCGGTAATTAAAAGTAATGTTTTCATGCGAGCCCTTTAGTATCGGAAAGATGCGAAGTAGTAAGACAGGTTTTTGATTTCATCGTCAGTCAACTTGCCAGCGATGTTGCCCATCATGTTCAAATCATCACCCTTACGAGTGCCGTTTTTCCAAGCGTTGAGCTGACTTTGAATGTAGTCGGCATGCTGGCTCGCTAGGCGTGGGAACTTGTCTACGCCCATACCACTTGCCCCATGACAGGTCGCACAAGCGGGAATGTTTCTATCCCAATCGCCTTGGAATACCAGTTTACGATATGGGTTATCGATATCAGCCTGTGAGCCGCGTTGCTCTAAATCGGTAAATTCATAAGAAGGCAGCGAAGCGAAGTATTCGGCAACCTCACGACGAATTGCAGGATCAGACACACCATCCGCCATGCCCTTCATGATCGCGCTTTGACGCTCACCACTAGAGAATAGAACCAGTTGATGTTCTAGGTAATCCGCATTGAGCCCTGCAAGCATCGGGGCGATGTTAGGCATGCCTTTTCCGTCGGCTTGGTGGCATCCGCTACAGGTTTCCGCGGCTTCTGGCATTGGGTTAGGCGCTGCTTGTGCAAAACCGGATAAAGAAAGGCTTCCCAGAGCAGCGATGCAAAGCGTTAGAGTTTGAATTTTTATGTTCAGCTTAATCATGAGGCGTCGCTATTGATTATAGTGCACGCATTTTCGACATAATTGGTTGCTCGCGCTATTGTGGATTTCCACATTAATTCACTTGGAACTTGAGGTAGGTCTCACATTAATAACCTCAATCACCATAATGGTATTGATGTGAATTTCGATAGACAAACCTGACTGCCGTTAACGAAATGCAAGGGAACTGCCATGTTCGCCTTGGTGTAACTGCTTGTTAAGGCTCTTTTATGGCACCGACTGTATAAGCATAGCCGCTTTATAGTTGCTAGCTAAAAAAGTTGTAGTGAAGAGAAGAAAAGAGAAGCGAGGAATCTTTGGTTGTTGCGACTGGGTTGGTTGTTGAGGCTTGGATTGAATATTGCGGATTGAATGCTGTCGATGTATTGGCTGTTAAACAAGCAGAGCAACCTCGAACGGTGAAGTTGCTCTGTTGTCGCCCTAGCAATGTATCAGTAGGGACGTGTATTGGACTACTGATTAGACTTTGTAGATCTTAGCCGGAAGCACTTGTCTTGCTGCTGCGCCCACAACCCAATCCAACATCACGCCTTTGCCTTCTCTCGTCGGGTCAATCAAGCCTATATCATTGATGTTAACGCCATTGTTTGATTTCATTTTCACCGGTTGTTGTGTGTCACCAATCCAGTGTGCACGCTCACCGAGTTCTTTATGACCAAAGCCGTGTTCAAAGCCTAATGTTCCCGGCTTGATGCCGTCAATCACCATTGCCAACGCATGTGTGGTTGAACTCGGTGTTTCGATAGCAAATACGTCACCGGTTTTGATGCCCGTTGAAGAGGCGTCTTGCGGGTGAATGTAAACTGGGTTCACGCCTTTAATCGATTCCAAGCGTGGTGACAAGTTAGACACTGCACTGTGAATGTTGGACTTAAAGTTAGTCAGAGTAAATGGCCACTCTTTTACTGGGAACTGCTCAGCCAATGGCGTGCCATCTGCCAACTTTTGTGGATACCAAGTCGGGCAACCCATGTACTGCTCGCCACTGATGGTGTTGCGAGAGGTACCAAGCTTTTCATTCCAAATAGCGAGTGGTTTGATCCATTTGTACTTCATGGTTTCATTGGTGTAGGCATTGGTTGCGTCTTCGAAACGACCGCCACGCGCAAAGATATACGCTACTTTGAGCATCTCTTCAGGCTTGAGCGTTTTGTTCATCACAGGAACTAGGCGTTCTAGACCAGACCAAACAATATCTTCCGCATCGACATTCGGCACGCCGCCTTTTGCAAATGCTAAGTTTGCTGCAGATCGCAGGTAGAAATCTTCAGCGCTATGAATACCGTGCCAGTTGCCTTGGCTGTCTTTGATTACGTTGTCGCCGAAGCCACCTAAGCCAAGCGTTTTCGCTAGATCAATAAAGAAGTTCTCTAGGTTGATCGCGCGTCCGTCTTGAGTGCGTGAGGTTTTAGGCTCAACAATCGGCCAACGAGCGGTGATCGCTTTAGTCGCGACGCCATGCCAAGGTGTTGCCATGCCCCAGCTTTCGTAGGTCACTGTGTCTGGCACTAGGTAATCCGATAATGCTGTGGTCTCATTGATGAAGGCATCGATAGACACGATCAAGCCAAGCTGTTTTGGATCCTTAAGCTTTTCACCCAGCAAGTTGTCTAAACCCGGAACACCATAAAGTGGGTTCGCCATGTGGTTGATCCATGCCTTTGCTCGGTAAGGGTAGCCATCAATCGCAGCTGATAGGTGCTCAGTTAAAAGCGGTGCTGAGATTGGGTACCACGGCGCGCGTGTCGGGTAAGGTGACTCGCCTGCGGCAACGCGACGTTTGTATTCGCTGGTTTTTTGGTACGGGAACTTGCTGCGGGACAAGAATACACCTTGAGGCTTAGTCTTACCCTTGAACTTAGTAAAGTCGTAACGTGGGCCTGCAACCGAAGTTGGGTAGCCGCCCGCTTTCGCCATCGCACCGCCTTTTGCATTGATGTTACCGATCAGCGCGTTCAGCATTAGGATAGAGAACGAGTTGTAGAAGCCGTTGGTGTGCATGTTGCCACCGTGAGTATCAACAACGGCTTTCGTTCCGTAACTGGTGAAGCGTTTCGCTAGTGCAATAATTTGGTCTTGTGGAATTTCACACTGCTCACTGTAGTAAGCAAGGTCATATTTGAAGGCTTCTTCCTTCAATCTTTGTAGAGAAGACTTAACACGAACGGTTTGACCATCGATTTCTACGTCTTGATCTACGAACAGAGCCGCTTCATCTACTTGAACATTTGATGTCAATAGTGACGTTGTCACATTGAGTGCGACAAATGCATCATCGTCAGACATCGGTTCGCCCGCTTCTAGTAAGCCAATATCCGAAGCGCGAAGCATACGCCCGTTCTGAGGGTGTGTTTCATCGCTGATCACGAGGTGAGATGCATTACACCAGTGTGTGGTGCCTGCTTTTTGCATTGCTTGTGCGCTTGGGCGAGATAAGAAGTCGTGATTGTAGCGCTGGTTTTCAATGATCCATTGGATCATGCCTAGAACTAATGCTGAATCGGTGCCCGGTTTGATCGGAAGCCAGTTGTTGCGATCTCCCGCCGCAAGACTTGATGATCCTGCAGGAAGGCTTGGTGTCACTATGGTGTAGCTCAGTTTTCCATTAGTACGCGCCTCAGCAAGTTGTCGTGCTTGACGCTTAAACGGGTTACCCGCTTGAGCTGGAGACATACCGATGAAAAGAATGAATTCTGCGTTGTTGAAGTCAGGCTTTAAGTGCGAGAACTTGTCTAAGTCATTCATGATCGCGCCAGAACCCGCGCGGAATGCGTAGCCACAATAAGATCCGTGGTGACCGAAGTTTCGTGTGCCGTAACTGTTGAATGCAAAGCGCTTCAAGATATCATCACGGCCTTCATTACCGGCATTAGTTACAAGCAGTTGGTTGGCTTTTGGTCCGTATTCAGGGTTGTTTGGATCGAGTGGTGTTTCGATGTCACGAATCGAACGTAAGCCTTCAACTTCGCCTTCACCAAACAAGTCACCACCTTCGGTGATCTCAGAGATAAGCTGCTCGTAGCTGATGGGTTCCCACTTGCCTTCACCGCGCTTACCGACACGTTTAAGCGGTTGAGTGATTCGGTATGGGCTGTTTTGAATCTCTAGCATGCCATTACCACGGGCGCAGGCTGTCGAGCGGTTATTGATGCCGGATTCACCAGACAAGCCAATGTAGGCGTCTTTTACCGGCGTTTTGAACGGGATCTGCTGGTCACTTGATAGCGGGTGATATGGGTTGCCTGAGATACGTAAGATCTCGTCGTTGCGATTATCGATACGTACACGTAAGCCACACAGTGTCCAGCAACCAAAACACATTGATGGTGCCACGCGTTGGTTTGGATTTGGCGTGATCTTACCTTGTTCATCGACACTGTATTCTGTCTCTAACGAATTACCGTGATGGATGTGATTGGTTTTCTTACCTGCGGTGCCATCAATAGCACCGTGAACCATATGCTTTGTGGTTGTCGCATAACCTGCAGCAAAAGCTCCAACACCACCGGCAGCAAGGCCTGTTTTCAAAAATTGACGACGTTTGTTATCCATGATGATTCCTCAGACTACAAGCTATGTGAGCGGTTAAGTGGTGATGATGTTTTTTGAACTGATTTAGTTGATATCGTTTTTGTTCCAGAACCAGCAGACACGATTTCAGAAGCGAACAACGCAAGCGCTAACCAAAGGCCGCACATACCAATAATGCCAAGTAACCCAGCGCTACCCATAGGCAGTTCATAAGGGAATGGGCCTACATCAAAACGTGGAATGGTTTGAACTTCCATCATGGTGACCCAGCGTACCGCCCATGCTGAAATCATGGTCGCAAGTGCTACACAGATAATTCCTAGCTTGCTTTGCGATAAGCGTTGTAGGGGGAGAACTAAGATCATGCACAGCAAAATGCTGGTGGTCATGATGCCTAGATTGATTCCCCAAGCGTTGTTCTCATAGAGATTGAAGTGACCATGGTTAGATGCCCAAATCGACGTGAGAATGATGGCAAGGCCGCCTGTTAAGGTAATGGTTCTTTGTATCAGAGCTAGGTCTGTTGGTTTTAAGCTTGGCTTGCTTGAAGGCAGCAGAGCCCAAATCAACAGCGTTAAACCCGTTGCAGCAAAGAATGCGGTCGTGAACCAAAGTAGTGGAGAAGCCGGTTGATGCCAAAGCGGTCGGCTCGCCAAAATCGCAATCTCTGCGCCTGTATAAAGCGCGATGCTTAGGCCCGAAATAGCCGTCACAGCAGCGAGCGCAATCATCAGCTTTGACGATATTTGCCATTGACCTAGCGTCAGCCAAGCCAAACGTTTTAGAAGTGGGTTTTTACTTTCCTTAAGCTGTGCGATGTCGTCACGCAAGTAAACCCAAGCAGTCGCGACAGCCAGACCAGAGAATAGAGGTAGAAACAAAGAGCCTAATGACATCCATGACCAAGGAGTGATGTGGGCGTAGAAGTGCCAAGCACGTCCCGGTTGGTGCAAATCACCGGTTAATGCTAATGGTCCAACAATCGCGCCGATGGCCATCACAAGTACAAGGGCAGAACGGAATTGATGGCTGGTTGAGTTTTTGAATATCAGTGCAATCAAAAACAGAATAGCCGCTGCGTAAGCCGAACCGATGTAGAAGAAATATTGAACCGCCCACGGTAGCCAAGCGATCTCTTGAGCGGGAACTAACACCTCAGTGATATTCATGCTGTCTCTCCTTGTGTCGCGATTGCCAATTCTTGTTTGCTAGAGGGTGAGTTATCGATGGCGGCTGGATCATAAATCGCAGGTTGGCCTTCAATGTGGCTAACGAATCGCTCGTTCATGCCGATATAGAAAACATGGGGGTTGGTATTCTGCTCTGGCTTAAGCACCTTGATGTCGTCTTGGTTTTCATTGAGCAGACGGTTGATCTCGCTGTTTGGATCTTTAAGGTCACCGATGACACGCGCGCCACCGACACAAGTTTCTACACAAGCGGGTAGCAAGCCATCTTCAAGGCGATGTGCACAGAAGGTGCATTTGTCGGCGGTCAGTGTATCGTTATTAATAAAACGAGCATCGTAAGGGCAGGCTTGGACACAGTAAGCACAGGCTACGCAACGTTCGTTGTCGACTATTACAATGCCGTCTTCACGTTGGAAGGTCGCTTGAACAGGACAAACCTTGATGCAAGGTGCGTTGTCGCAATGGTTACACAGGCGAGGCAGCATGAATGATTTCACTTCTTGTTGAGCCGTCGAACCATCATCAAGGGAGACTTCATACTGTTTTACTGTGGTTCTGAACTGGCCAATTGGTGCTTGGTTTTCAACGCTACAGCCAACAGTACATGCCTGACAGCCCACGCATTTACGCAAATCAATCGCCATTGCGTAGCGTTTGCCTACTTCGCCTTTGCGGTCTGGCTGGTTGTTATTGCGAATGGCTGTGCTTGCGACTGCGGTGTTGATTCCGGTAATGGGAATGAGCGCAGCGCCGGCGGAAACCTTACCGAATTGGCTGAGAAACCGTCTTTTCAATGAGTCCATATTGGTACCTATAAATGGGTATTCGTTCTGTTGGGCTCATTGTCAGATTTTGACCGTACACGGGGTATTGTGGATTTCCACATACCCAGATTAAAGTTGATCTAGAACAAATGCGGTTTTAGCAATCTAGCTGTTATGCTTTGTTTCAGAGGATTATTTAAGGCGACCTAAAGCATAAGTTAAGCGTGGGGCATGTCGCTAACCTAAAATGAAGCCAGAATAAATTGGATAAACAGTCCGTTTGGAGAAAGAGATTTCAGTGACCGTTCGAAAACTAATGACCGTTGTCAGCCTTTGTTGGTTGAGCCTAACTGCAGGTGTGTGTTTAGCGGCTCAATCAGAACAAGTGATAGCAGCCCCAAGCTCAAGCCCAAACCAAAATACAGGTGAACCCGATCAGATTATCGAGGTTGGCGTGTTGGCGACCCGAGGAAAACTTGCGGCGCAGCAGCGTTGGCAGCCTACGATGGATTGGCTGTCTGAGCGTATTCCGGGTAAGCACTTTGTTCTCAAGCCTTTTAATTTGGAAGAGATGGCCGAAGCGGTGAAAGATGTGACGGTCGATTTCGTTATTACTAACCCAGGTCAGGCGGTTCGCTTAGGACGACAGTACGCGCTTTCTTGGATGGCGACTATGACCAGTCATAACTTCGAAGAGCCAAGTTCTAACAATACCCGCAGCATTGGTTCTGCTTTAGTGGTAAGAAGAATGTCGCCCTATATCTCTTTCGAACAACTCAGTGGTAAGCCGATTGCAGCGGTCTCGGAAAATGCATTTGGTGGTTACTTAACAATGCGTTATCAAGTGATGCAAGAAGGGCTTAATCCCAACCACTTTTTTTCCAATACGCAGTTCTTAGGTTTCCCTATCGATGCCAGCTTGTACCAACTGCGAGAAGGACACATTGAAGCGGCTGTGGTGCCAGCTTGTTTGGTCGAGAGCATGATCAGTGAAGGCTTGCTGGTGGCGGGTCAGTATCGTGTTATCGGTAATCAAGCGCCTGAAGGTTTTCGATGCCAAGTGTCTACGCCTCTGTATTCCAACTGGTCGTTTGCTAAAACAGAGCGAGCCTCTTCGGCATTAGCTAAGCAAATGAGTCAGGTGCTGTTTTCAATGCCAAAAAGCAGTGTGCCAGCCGTTGCTGCGAATGCTTCGGGTTGGACGTCACCCACAAGCTTGCTCTCAATCGACAAGCTTTATCAGCAACTCGACATGCACCCACTGCAACAACCTTGGTGGAAGGAAGCGTTAATCTGGCTCAAGTACAATCAACAGTGGGCATGGGCGTTCTTTATTCTTGTCGTGTCGCTGAATGCTTACCACTTCTGGTTAGAATACAAATTCAGTCGCAGCAAGAAACAACTAGAAGCGACGCTGTACAAGCTGAAAAGTAAGAGTGAACAGCTAGAGCACTCACAACGTATCGCGGTAGTCGGTGAACTGGGAAGCAGCTTGGCACACGAGATTAATCAACCTTTGGCGGCCATTCGCAACTACAGTGAAGGTGGTTTATTACGGATTTCGAAGAACAAACCATTGACCGATATTGAACCTGTGTTTGAGAAGATTCAGTCTCAAGTGGATCGTGCAGACGCGATCATCCAACGCTTAAGAAACATGATAAAGAAACGCTCATCGGAAAAATCTCAGACGGACATCGAGCAGTTACTCACAGACACCATTGAGTTGCTGCAGTTTCGATTACAGAAACACAGGATAACCATTGAGCGCCACGCTGTAGGTAAGCCTATCCAACTGCATGTCGACCCTGTGGGATTGCAGCAAGTGATTGTAAACCTGATCAACAATGCGACTGACGCGTGTAACGCACAGCAGCACCGCGAACAAAGCGTTGCGTCTGATATTGATAACAAAAACAGCGAACCACCAACAATTAAAGTGATTACCGAGTATCAACCGGATAAAATGATGCTGTCGGTTATCGATAACGGCACGGGTTTAGATTTCACCGAACAACAAGTCACTCAAGCCTTTGTGAGTAGCAAAGAAAATGGCTTGGGTTTAGGGCTTGCGATTTGCCAAGACGTGATTGAAGACCACAGCGGCCAAATGGCCATCAAATCATTGACTCCTCATGGCTGTCACGTCGCAGTGACGTTACCTTTTTCTCTTTCAAATGATTCATAAGGAATCTTGTTATGTCTGAACTTCATCAAACGTTACCGGTCTATGTGGTTGATGACGATGAGTCGATTAGAGACTCATTGGTGTTCTTATTGGAAGAGCATGATTTCAAGGTGACAGCCTATGAAGATGGCCCGAGCTTTTTGGATGCAGTGGATTTGAATGCGACGGGATGCGTGGTGTTAGACAGTCGAATGCCCGAAATGAGAGGACAGCAAGTTCATGAGTTGATGATGAAAGCGCAGAGTCCTCTGTCGGTTATCTATCTGACAGGGCATGGCGATGTGCCAATGGCGGTAGAAGCCCTGCAAGCAGGTGCGGTGAACTTCTTCCAAAAGCCAGTAAAAGGTGGGGAATTGGCCGAGGCAATCAAGCAAGGATTAGAGGCTTCTGAAAAGCACCTTCACATGAATGTGTATCGCCAAGCTTATGCGTCGTTGACCGAGCGTGAAATTGACATCCTTAAGCAGATAATTGACGGCAAGCGTAACCAGAAAATAGCCGATGAATTATGCATTGCAATGAGAACAGTCGAAGTACACCGAGCAAGCTTGATGAAGAAATTCTCAGCGAAGACGGTTGCGGAACTGGCTTACACATATGGTCAATTGACTTAACTATCACTGTGCGAAATTCCTGATGGAAACCCATCAATTTTGTCACCGACATTTAGGTTTTTTCTGATGAAAGATAGTCTTCATTCAACCTCTATATTGAAGCAAGATCACACCCTTTAGGGAGTGCATACCGATAGACCTCTACAGACTTTTTATCGTTATGTATTCCTGAGATACTGAACTAAGTTCATTTTAAGGTGGAACGCGTTAATAACGGCGCTTTTCCCTGTAATTCGAAACATTCACTATGGGTAGAACACACTCTCAACGTCGAGTCTTGTATCTGCTGAGTTAGGTTAAAATATTCTATGAGTACAATGGGAATCGCAATTGGTGCGACGGCTCTTTCGTTAATACTTGTGGCCGTATGGCTGGTTTCTTTGTCGTTAAGAAAGCAGCGAGTGGAACAAGAACGTAAAGCTCGTGCTGTCGCTTACCGGAAGGCGATTGAAAAAGCACGCATCCAAGAGCAAAAAGAGCGTAACTTCAAAGCCGAA
This sequence comes from Vibrio splendidus 12E03, assembly GCF_000272105.2. Taxonomy (GTDB): domain Bacteria; phylum Pseudomonadota; class Gammaproteobacteria; order Enterobacterales; family Vibrionaceae; genus Vibrio; species Vibrio splendidus_I. The sequence goes on along the minus strand of NZ_AJZD02000065.1, from coordinate 2,641 downwards.
ACCGGCCATGTTCCATCGATTTTGTATTTGGCGAAAGAGGCTGAACGTAACAATATCAAGGAAGCTTTGTATTGGTACGATAAAGCCGCGCATTTAGATAATGTCAACGGCATGTATGGCATTGTGCGCCTGAGTATGAAGCGCAAAGAAGACCTGATTTTAAGAGAAAAAGCCAATTTCTGGCAGCTGGCGATATCAGCGATGGATAACGATTTGGTGGCGAAATTTGAGATGGGTAAAGCACTCGTTTCAGGGCGCGGAACCGATAAGAATATCCCCAAGGGTTACACCTATATCGAAGAGTCGGCAATGGGCGGGAACACCGAAGCCATGCTATTTATGGGCGAGTGGTGTCTAGACAAAGAAAACCCAGACTACTCAGCTGAAAGCTCGTTCGAGTGGTACCACAAGGCCGCCGAAAAAAATAACCTAGATGGCAAGATCAAACTGGGTATGAGCTATTTGAACGGTGTTGGTGTTGAGCCTAATCACGGTGAAGCGGTGTACTGGTTTGAAACTGCGGCTGAAAAGAACAGCGCAGAAGCCATGTTTAGAGCGGGTGAAGCTTGGATTGACCATGGTGAACACGGTAATGCGATTGCCTATATTTGGTTGTTTTTGTCCGCTCATTTTGGTTATTCAGAAGCAAAACAGTTGAGGGATAAAGTTGGGGGTGAACTTGGGGTTGATGCTGTCGTAGGGTTGCAGGCTCTCACGAAACCAATCATGACCAAATTGACTCAAGAAGCCGTCACCAAACATTCGGTTATTAAGGCGTTGAATAAACTCTACAAACGTAACATCCCGATCCCTAAAAAGGTGAAAGAGGTTACTGAAGAAGAGGAAATTGACGAGTCGAATGTGCAAGGCAGCGATGTTGAAATGAGTTTCGAGATGAAAACCCCGAACTCCAACCCAGAGCACAACCAACAATATTCTCCAGAGCAACACGCAGCGTCCCAAACGGGTTCGGCTCAAAGCACAGATAATGCATCGTCACCAGCGCCTAGCAGTGCGTCTTTAGACTTTAGCCAAACCAATTGGAGTAACAAAAATTAAGTCAGTAGCTTGATGAGATGAGCGTTCGAGCGAGTTGAACTCTCATTTAGGTCAGCTCAGCTTATTTTAGTCACACTCCATTGGAGACGGGACACTCTGAGTTAGGAATGACAGGATCAAAAAAGGGAAGCTGATGCTTCCCTTTTTATTTATGTGCTATTTGCTGTTAAGAGCTTAGAGCTTAGAGCTTAGAGCTAAAGGCCAAAGCTAATACCTAAAAGCCTATTAAGCTTTGTTTTGCTCAGCTTTACATACAGCCGCAGTGAACACGACGTCTGTTGAGCTGTTAAGCGCTGTTTCAGCTGAATCTTGAATCACACCGATAATGAAACCAACCGCTACAACCTGCATCGCTACATCGTTTGAGATACCGAATAGGCCACATGCTAGTGGGATAAGCAGCAGTGAACCGCCTGCAACACCTGATGCGCCACATGCAGATACAGCAGCAACAAGGCTTAGTAGGATTGCAGTGAAGATATCAATCTCAATACCCATTGTGTGTACAGCAGCAAGTGTTAACACAGTGATGGTGATTGCAGCACCCGCCATGTTGATCGTTGCGCCTAGAGGGATTGATACAGAGTAAGTATCTTCATCTAGTTCTAGCTTCTTACAAAGGTTCATGTTCACTGGGATGTTTGCAGCGCTTGAACGAGTGAAGAATGCCGTTACACCAGACTCGCGAATACATTGCAGTACAAGTGGGTATGGGTTCTGTTTTGTTTTCACAAAGACAAGCAGAGGGTTAACCACAAGTGCGATGATCAGCATGGAGCTTAGAAGAACTGCTAGCAGTTGACCGTAGCTTGCTAGTGCATCGAAGCCCGTAGTTGCGAATGTTGTCGAAACAAGACCGAAGATACCAAATGGCGCAAGACGAATGATGAAGCGAACAATGTGTGAAACACTGTGGCTTAGGTCTTCGAAAACCGCTTTGGTTGTTGCAGATGCGTGGTGCAGTGCAAGGCCAAGGCCGATTGCCCAAGCAAGAATACCGATGTAGTTCGCGTTCATTAGCGCGCTAACTGGGTTATCTACAAGCTTGAATAGAAGGGTATGAAGAACTTCCGCGATACCTTGAGGAGGGTTAGCACCTTCAGCGCCAGCAACCAGTGTCAAAGTGGTTGGGAACATGAAGCTCAGTACTACAGCAGTCAGTGCAGCAGAGAACGTACCAATCAGGTAAAGCACAATGATCGGACGCATATGAGTATGCTGACCTTTCTTTTGGTTTGCGATAGAAGCTGCAACAAGAATGAATACTAAAATTGGGGCAACAGCTTTCAGAGCGCCAACAAACAGACTACCTAGTAGGCCTGCATCTTGAGCTGCTGAAGGAGACACCATGGCGAGAACGACACCGAAAACAATACCAGCAAGGATCTGTAGAACGAGATTTCCACGAGCGATGCGGGCGAGCATGTTGTGATTTTGCATAAAATACCTGCAATTGTTAATTTATTATAGTGATGTATCTTTTTATAAAGTTGTACCAAATCCGACTATACACTAGTGGAATGGGCGGTCATATTAGCGAGATCTAAGAGGGTGTCTAGGAATAGTTTACTTTTAGGGTAAT
>NZ_AJZD02000064.1 GCF_000272105.2 Vibrio splendidus 12E03 | reverse complement strand
GCAACAAGCCCTCCACCTTCTAGCATTAGAGCCTGTGTCCGAAACGTTTGCCGACCTCAATAGCTATGGTTTTAGGCCAAATCGCAGCACGGCTGACGCTGTCAGTCAGTGCTTCAAATGTTTGGCTCTAAAGCAATCAGCGAAATGGATTCTTGAGGGAGATATTAAAGCTTGCTTCGACAAAATCGGGCATGAATGGCTGATGGACAATATCACTGTAGATAAACGAATGTTAGAGCAATGGTTAAAATCTGGCTATGTAGATAAGGGCCTGTTCTACGATACCGAAGAAGGTACACCTCAAGGCGGAATAATATCTCCAACCTTGATGCTAATG
>NZ_AJZD02000063.1 GCF_000272105.2 Vibrio splendidus 12E03 | reverse complement strand
GCTCTGCTTTTGCTTCTGCTTGCTCTGCTTCGACTTTTGCTTGATTTGTATCACTCTTTACTTCGTCTAGCTCTTTCTGAGTATTATCTAAATTTTGTCGAAGTTCTTTTATTGAAAAGGCCATATTTTCAGCCGCCGAACAGATTTTTTGATAGTAATCCATTTCTTCAATGTAGTTAGTTGCTGTTGTTGGTGTCCAACCCAAAATATCTTTATTCAGTGAATCTAACCCTAGCACCCAAAATGAACGATAACATGCTCCACCAAAGTCTTCCTTGTACAGATTCCTATTATAGTATTCGTCTACCGCACCACAAGCTGAACGAAGTTCTGGCTCAGCTTCTTTAATAAAGTGCATTTTCATTAGCGACTGCCACCAATCCAAACGACCATGCTCAAAGCGCACAAATGGAATCGCTTGCGAGTTAGCAATTTCATTTACAAAATCTACTCGTGGTAAGCCTTCATCAATATGCTCTTTAAGCCAAATGAAATCTATGTCTAGAAGTCTTTTAAATGTTTCATTCGTTTCCACTTCAACCTGTGTGGTCATCCCGTTATCTATAGGGCAAGCTAAAATAAATGCCGTTTTTGAAACCCTGTAACACTCGTTAATAAATTTTTCACGCAAGGCTAGAGGCACGTGCTCTAAAACATCTGTTGAAACTACGAAGTCAAACTCATCATCACTAAAAGGCAAGTCTGTCGCATCTGCTTTTATAAAAGTTACGTCACTTGGTACGGGCTGCTCATTAATATCAGTAAAAACAATATCAGCTTGAGGGATAAATTCTCTTAACTTGCAATGAGCATTAGCACCGACTTCTAAAACCTTTACTTTCTTATCTTGCGTTAATCCAGTAATTATTTTTTTTACTGTGTAATATCTTTGAAATTGATCAAAAGGGGAGGTGTAAATACTCATTTTACTATTTTCCATTTATGCTCAATATACATCAAGCCTTCGCTAATATAGTTTGATTCGACTGTGAAAGTTGTGATTGCTGGATGGTAATCAATAGCCACCAACCCTTTTTCTGTAAATACGCCAACATCAAAAATGAAGCTACCTGGTAGTAAAGGTAATTTAGGAATTTGGTAACAGATCGTATGTTTACCTTTGGTGTTAGGTATATCTATACCTTCTAAATGCGTATTTGGGCCAAATATATACTCTTTTGTGGCTGAATAAATTGCAGCCCCAACTAATAGCCCCTCTACCTTGTTATCATACACTTCATATTCAATCGTTAAGTTTAAGGGCTCTCGTGGCTCATAAACAGATTTATCTAAACTTGTTGAAATGATTTTAACGGGTAGGACAGGCTGAACATCTGAGGCCGTCGTTACGGACTGGTTAGTTTTTTCAGATTGCACCTTTTCAACTGTGCTACCGCTCAGACTATTTACATTCGCTCCTGCTGTCCCTTCATTATCAACTATCTTATTCGCTGCCTCTCCAACACTCATGTATTCACGGTACAGATCACAAACCCGTGAGGAGGTGCCGTTAGCACGCAATTTACCTTTATCTAACCAAATGGCTTTGTTACAAAAGCGTTTTACTTGCTCTGGAGAATGAGAAACAAACAGTACTGTGGTTCCTTTTTCTTTCATCTGCTCCATGTGCTTTAGGCATTTCATTTGAAAGCGGATATCTCCCACAGCAAGAGCTTCATCAATAATCAGTAGTTCTGGATCAGTATGAACGGCAACAGCAAATGCCAATCTGACATACATACCTGATGAATAGGTTTTTACGGGCCGACCAATGAAGTCGCCAATATCGGCAAAGGCGATTATCGCATCGTATTTAGAATCTATCTCTTCTTTTGATAGGCCTAAAATTGTCGCATTCATATAAACATTTTCTTTGCCTGTAAACTCGGGATTAAACCCGGCTCCAAGCTCAAGTAAAGCAGCTATTCTCCCCTTGGTTACCATAGAGCCCGAACTAGCAGTCAATGTACCCGTAAGTAGTTGTAAGAGAGTCGACTTACCTGCTCCATTATGACCAAGTACGCCAACCGAGTCCCCTTTGATAACATCAAAAGATATATCACTTAGGGCGGAAAATTCACGATAATACTTTCGTTTTCCACGCATTAGCATTTGCATTAATCTATCGCGTGGTTTTTCATATATATGGTAAGATTTTGTAAGGTTTTTTACACTTACCGCGATATTAGAGGACATCTGCAAATCCTTTTCTGGTTTTCTGGAAAAAAACAAAACCGATATACGAAATTAAAAGGCTTAATATATATGCCGTCATCAACGGTAACAACGAAGGAATATTGCCAAAAATAACAACAGCTCTTGCCTCTTCAATAAAATAAGCTAATGGATTCAAGGCTAGAAACGGCTGAATACTCTCAGGTAATGCTGATAACGGGAAGAACAGCGGCGAGGTGAACATTAAAACCGTCGTAACAATCCCCATTAGTTGGCCTAAGTCTCTTAAATAGACTCCAGCAGCGGCCAACAACCAGCAAAACCCCATCAGCCCGAATAAAAATGGTGCAAGTACTAATGGCAAAAGGCTCATCGTCCATGGTATATAGCCCAACACAGCCAGTTGCGCTATAGATAGAACTAGTAAACTAATCAAACCATGAAACACTGCATTTGCAATAGCAATCCAAGGAAGTATTTCTAAGGGAAACACTATTTTTTTCACATAATTAGTATTACTCAACATTAACATTGGAGCTCTATTAACACATTCAGCGAATATGTTAAAGACAATCATGCCAGTGAAAAGGATAATGGCAAACTCTCCTTTGCCTCCACCTAAGTCTGAATCCCACTTCGCTTTAAAAACGACAGAAAAGACAAAAGTATATACAGTTAGCATTAGCAGTGGGTTCAAGAAAGACCATGCTAGGCCCATCATAGACCCTTTGTACCGACCTATAATCTCTCGATAAGTCATTTTAATTATTAGATCACGGTAAAGCCATGCACTACGTAAAAGGGCTTTTGGTGAAGCCGAATTGGAGTTTGGGGTGTTCATAGAATAAATCAACCAAAAATAAAGAGGGAAAAATCCGCTATTAAAAATGCGGCGATTCAATAAACTTAAGACCACCCAGATCTTTTTGAGAAAGCTCTGGCGCTTTCATTGCAATTAGTGGCCAATCAATATTTAAGGTAACATCATCCCACTTAATGGATACTTCAGCGCTTGGGTTATAATAATCTGTACATTTATAAACAAATTCTGCTTCATCACTTGTCACATAAAAGCCATGTGCGAACCCTTCCGGCACCCAAAGTTGTCGTTTGTTCTCTGCGGACAAAAACTCACCAACCCATTGACCAAAAGTTGGTGAGCCTTTTCGAATATCGACTGCTACATCAAACACTTCGCCTGAAACGACTCTTACCAACTTACCTTGAGTATTCTCTGTTTGGTAATGCAAACCACGTAAAATACCTTTCGTAGATTTAGAGTGATTATCTTGAACGAACTGCGTCGGTTTACCTGTCACTAGTTCTTCAAATTTATTTTGATTCCAAGTCTCCATAAAAAAACCACGTTCATCGCCAAACACACTTGGCTCTATAATTTTCACATCAGGAATACGGGTATCGATTACTTTCATTATTTTATCCTGTATAAGCTTGAATATTGCTTAAAGCAGCCTTCCAATCACTAGCTTCAACAGAGAAGCAAGCAGTTATTTTCTCGTTACTTAAGCGAGAATTACTTGGACGTTTTGCTGGTGTTGGATATTGGTCAGTAGTAATACTTGTTAAGTTAGGTTTATTTGCAAGAACCTCTTGCTCAACTGCAATATCAAAAATCGAATCAGCAAAATCAAACCAGCTCACATGAGGCAAGCCTGAATAATGATAAACACCAAACTCAACCTCATCATCTTGGCTAATGCACTGTGCAATTTGAACCAATGCATTGGCAATATCGCCAGCATAAGTCGGCCCACCAAACTGATCACCAACAATACTTAATGCGTCTCTATTTTCCCCTAAACGCAGCATTGTTTTTACGAAATTATTGCCGCTTTCACCAAACACCCACGCTGTACGAAGGATAATATGTTTATCACACGCCTCGGCAACGGCGATTTCACCGGCGAGCTTACTTTTACCGTAAACCCCTTGCGGGTTTGTAGCATCCATTTCTATATACTCGCCCGCTTTATTGCCTTCAAAGACATAATCCGTCGAAATATGCAACATTGCAGCACCAACACTTTGCGCGGCTTCAGCTAGGTATTTGGGACCATCGCGGTTAATGGCATAAGATAGTTCCACTTCCTCTTCAGCCTTATCAACCGCAGTATGAGCAGCAGCATTGATAATGATGGTAGGCTGAAACTCAGTAATCGCCGCATTGACAGCCTCGTGACGGGTAATATCAAGATGCTCTCTATCAAGCGCTAGAACTACTATATTATCATGATTTGCTAACAGCTTAGTTAGGCACGAGCCAACTTGACCGTGGCAACCGGTAATCAATACACGCATTAAATCGACGCCTTCATTTTAGTTTCACTTATCAAGCGCGTTAAATACTGGCCGTATTCATTTTTCATCATTGGCTTAGCTAACATCAATACTTCCTCATCACTCAACCAACCGTTACGCCAAGCGATTTCCTCCAAACAAGCCACTTTTAAACCCTGTACGTTCTCTATAGTTTGTACAAAAGAAGAAGCTTCATGAAGACTTTCGTGTGTACCGGTATCTAACCATGCAAAACCACGACCGAGTAGCTCTACATTTAGCGAGCCATCATTTAAGTACATTTCATTGAGTGTCGTAATTTCTAGCTCACCACGATGAGATGGCTTCACTTGCTTCGCCATTTCAACCACTCGATTGTCGTAGAAATACAAACCTGTAACGGCATAATTAGATTTGGGGGTTTCTGGTTTTTCTTCAATCGAAATAGCTTTCATATCTTCATCAAATTCAACCACACCAAAACGCTCTGGGTCTTTCACTTGGTAGCCAAACACAGTAGCACCCGAGTCTCTTGAAGCAGCACTTTGTAGTGTTTTTGAAAAAGACTGACCATAGAAGATGTTGTCACCCAGCACTAAACACACACTGTCATCACCAATAAACTCTTCACCGATGATAAACGCTTGTGCTAGGCCGTCTGGACTTGGTTGAATCGCGTATTCAAGGTTAATACCGAAATCAGAGCCATCACCCAGTAAACGTTGGAAGCCCGCATTGTCTTCCGGTGTGGTAATGATTAAAATATCTTTAATGCCCGCGAGCATTAATGTCGAGATTGGGTAAAACACCATCGGCTTATCGTAGATTGGGAGCAATTGCTTAGATACGCCGCGCGTCAATGGGTATAAACGTGTGCCAGAGCCACCAGCTAATACAATACCTTTCATTATTTACTTTCCTTTAATTCAGCTGTTTCTACACCCAAACGCTCACGTTGGTAACTACCATCTTGCACATTTTGACACCACTTAGCATTATCTAGGTACCATTGTACTGTTTTACGAAGACCCGTTTCGAAAGTCTCCTCCGGTGTCCAACCCAATTCACGTTGCATTTTAGATGAGTCAATAGCATAGCGACGGTCATGACCTGGGCGGTCTTGAACATACGTGATCTGCTCTGCATACGCTGACTCTTTCGGTACCAACGTATCTAAGATGTCACAAATCGTGTTCACCACTTCGAGGTTTTTCTTCTCGTTGTGGCCGCCAATATTGTAGGTCTCACCCACTTTACCTTCAGTCACGACTTTGTAGAGCGCTCGAGCGTGATCTTCTACAAACAACCAGTCACGAATCTGGTCACCTTTACCGTAGATAGGAAGATCTTTTCCTTCTAGAGCATTCAAGATGACAAGTGGTATCAATTTTTCAGGAAAATGGTATGGCCCATAGTTATTTGAGCAATTAGTGACAATAGTTGGCAGGCCATAAGTACGAAGCCACGCACGTACCAAATGGTCACTTGATGCTTTTGAAGCAGAGTAAGGGCTAGAGGGTTCATAAGATGTCGTCTCCAAGAACATTGGTAGCTCAGCACCTTCTGGAACCTCATCTGGGTGAGGAAGGTCACCATACACTTCATCAGTCGAGATATGATGAAAACGAAATTCTGCTTTTGCACGGTCTTCAAGCGAATTCCAGTATTCGCGAGTCGCTTCTAGTAACGTATATGTGCCAACTATATTTGTTTCAATAAATGCGGCTGGGCCAGTGATTGAACGGTCAACATGCGATTCAGCCGCTAGGTGCATGACAGCATCTGGTTTGTGCTCAGCGAACACTCGGTCAAGCTCTGAACGATTACAAATATCCACTTGCTCGAACACATAGCGCTCATTCGAATCCACTTCTATAAGAGATTCTAAGTTACCGGCATAAGTGAGCTTATCAACGTTTACCACACTGTCCGTTGTATTATTTATAATGTGACGTATAACTGCTGAGCCGATAAAACCAGCGCCACCGGTGACTAATATCTTCACAAAAACTCCTAAAATATAGCTTTAAAATCAAAAAAACTAACACGTACGAGTAATCTCCATCAGGCATGCTACCGCCCTTTGGTCACAAAGCGAAAACCACACTACGCATTCAAACTCTAAAATGTAAATTTCTCTATTATCTATGTATCAATGAATATAATCAAAAAAAAAATCCAGTTATGTGCTCGGATAAGCTAACTCTATGTACACCAAACCCAAAATCTCGCTATACTCCTGACCTATAGTTTTTCGCCCAATAACGAATAAGAGTTCAAGATATGCAAGAGTTAGTTCCATTTGTTCAAGAGAATATGATTTTAGCCATCGTATGGATCGGCTTGGTTGTTGCCATCATTGCGAACGTTATCAAGACATCAAACGCAGCTTATAAAGAGATCACGGCAGCGCAAACCACACACATGATTAACCGCGAAAACGGTGTTGTGGTTGATATTCGTACTAAGGATGAGTTCAAGAAAGGCCATATTACGGACGCAGTTCACATTTTGCCGTCAGATATCAAAGCAAATAACTTTGGTAGCCTTGAAAGTCACAAAGCAGACCCAATCATCGTAGTATGCAAGACGGGTCAAACCGCTCAAGAAAGCGCGAACTTGCTGGTTAAAGCAGGTTTCGAAAACGTAAGCGTGCTGAAAAGCGGCTTAGTGGCTTGGAGCGAAGCTAACCTTCCTTTGGTTAAAGGTAAGAAATAAGCTGACCGAGTAAAACGATATTACTTTAGGGCTTTGTTCGACTGATATGATGAACAGAGCCTAATTATAAATTTTTAAGGACAAGAAAATGGCTGAAGCAGCACAACAAGACGCACAACAGAACTTCGCAATCCAACGTATTTTCCTAAAAGACGTCTCTTTCGAAGCGCCAAACTCTCCAGATATGTTTCAAAAAGAGTGGAACCCAGATGTAAAACTGGACCTAGACACTCAAAGCCGTGAGCTTGGCGAAGGCGTTTACGAAGTTATCCTACGTCTAACTGTTACTGTTACTGTTACTGTTACTGTTAAGAATGCAGAAGACACAGCGTTCCTTTGTGAAGTTCAACAAGGTGGTATTTTCTCTGCAAGCGAAATGGAAGCTGGCCAACTGGCACATTGCCTAGGTGCATTCTGCCCGAACATCCTGTTCCCATACGCGCGTGAAACAATTTCTAGCCTAGTGGTTAAAGGTACGTTCCCACAACTGAACCTAGCTCCAGTAAATTTTGATGCTTTGTTCATGAACTACCTACAAAACCAAGCTCAACAAGCTGAAGGCGAACAGGCTTAAGTCTCAAAGTAGAACTTAGCTCTAACGTTTCAAGCGCTAGTTAGCTTTTAAATGCACATCGTAACTTCTGCGATGTGCATTTTTTCTTTACACTGTACTAAGATTGAAAGCTCTTCCTATTTTAGTGGATAGCTTTTTCAGAACTCTTCGATTTCCCTCATTATTTTTAGGTGGAAGCATGACAGAAACAACTCGCCCGACGAACACGACAGACGCTTACGATAAAGACAGCGCTTACGGCAAAGAGATTGCCATGACTGTCATTGGCGCAGGCTCTTACGGGACATCTTTAGCGATATCTCTAGCGCGTAACGGTGCCAATGTTGTTCTTTGGGGACATGATCCTGTTCATATGAATCGCCTTGAATCAGAGCGTGCGAACAACGAGTTTCTACCAAATATAGAATTCCCAGAAAGTCTGATCATTGAATCTGACTTAGAAAAAGCAATAACTTCAAGCCGAGACCTTTTGCTTGTTGTACCGAGCCACGTATTCGGCGTCGTGCTTAACAGCGTTAAACCTTACTTAGCCTCAGACTCTCGCATCTGTTGGGCGACCAAAGGCTTAGAGCCTGAAACCGGTCGTTTACTTAAAGATGTCGCGCATGATGTTCTTGGTGATGGCTACTCATTGGCAGTTCTATCTGGCCCTACTTTTGCCAAAGAGCTTGCGATGGGTATGCCGACCGCAATTTCAGTTGCCTCGCCTGACGAAAACTTCCTAAAAGAGCTACAAGAAAAAATTCACTGCGGCAAAACATTCCGCGTGTATGCAAACTCAGATTTCATTGGTATGCAGCTGGGTGGCGCGGTTAAAAACGTTATCGCGATTGGTGCTGGCATGTCGGATGGTATTGGCTTCGGTGCTAATGCACGTACCGCACTCATCACTCGCGGCTTGGCTGAAATGAGCCGATTAGGTGCTGCTCTTGGCGCGCAACCAGAAACCTTCATGGGTATGGCAGGGTTAGGCGACCTAGTACTAACCTGTACTGATAACCAATCACGTAACCGTCGCTTTGGTTTGGCGCTTGGCGCAGGTAAAGATGTAGATACCGCACAAGAAGAAATTGGCCAAGTCGTTGAAGGTTATCGCAACACCAAAGAAGTTTGGTTATTATCAGAACGCATGGGCGTCGAGATGCCAATTGTTGAACAAATTTATCAAGTGCTGTATCAAGGGAAAGATGCACACCTGGCAGCGCAAGATCTGCTTGCTCGAGACAAGAAGTCAGAAAGATAACGAGAGCAGATGCGGGATTCGAGATGCTTGTAACGAAAAGATTAAGAGCACACTCAAGATCGGTTTTTCGAAGCCCATGACTCTAATCTGCTCTTTCGCTCTTCGAATCTAGCATCTCGCCACACGTATCTGGTTTATAAAAATGGATGATAAAATGAAACACTGTGAACAACAAAAAGTTTGGCAATGCATTGTGAAGGAAGCTCGACAACAGTCAGAGCAAGAACCTATGCTCGCGAGTTTTTATCATGCCACCATTATCAACCACGAAAGTTTAGGCGCTGCACTCAGTTATATTCTCGCAAACAAGTTAAAGACGGCTTCAATGCCCGCAATGGCAGTCCGTGAAGTGGTTGAGCAAGCATTTAAGCAAGATCAATCGATTATTGATGCGGCTGCTTGTGATATCTGCGCGACGGTAAATCGAGATCCTGCGGTCGAGATGTACTCGATGCCTCTGCTTTATCTGAAAGGCTACCACGCTTTGCAAGGTTACCGAGTGGCTAACTGGCTATGGAAGCAAGGGCGTATTGCGCTTGCTACTTACCTACAGAACCAAATTTCGGTTGCTTGCCAAGTGGATATTCACCCAGCCGCTCGTATCGGTAAAGCGATCATGCTCGACCACGCCACCGGTATCGTGATTGGTGAGACGGCGGTAGTCGAAAATGACGTGTCGATTCTTCAAGACGTGACCCTTGGCGGTACAGGTAAAGAAGGCGGTGACCGACACCCTAAAATCCGAGAAGGTGTAATGATCGGTGCCGGCGCTAAAATACTTGGCAATATTGAAGTGGGTGAAGGCGCGAAAATTGGTTCTTGCTCTGTGGTTCTTCAAGCCGTTCCGCCTCATACGACTGTCGCTGGTGTTCCTGCAAAAATTGTTGGAAAACCGAAAACTGACAAGCCGTCTTTGGATATGGATCAGGGGTTTAACGGTCGCTCTCAGAACTTCATCCATGGTGATGGGATTTAAGAGCAGATACGGGATGCGAGTAACCGAGATGCGAAGAGTTTACAAGCAGATGCGTGATTCGAGTAACCGAGATACGAAGAGCTTAAAAGCAGATTCGGGATGCGAGTAACCGAGATGCGAAGAGCTTAAAAGCAGATGCGGGATTCGATTCAGCAAAATTCGAAAAATTAAGAGCAGATGAATACAACTAAATGACGATAATGATGAAAAAAATTCGAGCCATTAGCCGGACTCTTCTGATATCTACCAGCCTTTGCGCTGCTCTGTTATCTACATCGTCATTTGCCGCCTCTCAGGGGGAACTGAAAGGCGTATCAAGCGAAATATCTCGCCAACAAAAAAACCTTTCCTCACAGCAGAAAAAACTCGATAGCCTACAGGCAAACCTCAAGAAACAAGAGCTGTCGATTGTGTCGCTTGAAAAGGCGATTCTAGACAGTAAAAAGCAACTCAATACCGCTAATGCAAATCTTGCCAACTTAGACACCAAGATTAAAGCGCTTACGGCTCAGAAAAAAATCCATACCGACAAGTTAGAGCAACTGATTCAAACTTACTACATGACAAGTCGAGCTAAAGCGTCTTCTCACATCCTCAACACTGGTGTGGAAGAAGATCGCATCAGTCACTATTACCAACACCTTGCCAAAGCGCGATCTGCAACAATCAAAACGATTGAACAGACACAACTTGAGTTAGAAGAAAGTCACAAGCAACGCCAACTCGAGCAAGAACAGATAGCAACACTGCTAAAACAGCAAACCACCAAGCGCGATACGTTAGCCAAAACCCAAACACAACGTAAGAAAACAGTTGGTAGCATCAAGAAAAACATCTCGGGTGACAAGAATTACCTGGCAGAGCTTCAGCGCAATGAAACTCGCCTGAAAGCCGAAATTGCGAAAGCAGAAAAAGCAGCTCGAGAACGACGTAATGCAGTCCCGATGGATGGCCTAGCAAAACACAAAGGTAAGCTCCCTTGGCCGATCAAAGATAAAGTTCTACATAGCTACGGTTCTCGCCAAACGGGTCAAATCAACTGGAAAGGCATGGTGATCAACGCCAAGTACGGTCAGCAGGTGAAGTCGGTTTACTCAGGCACGGTGGTATTTGCCGAGTATCTGCGCGGTTATGGTTTAGTGGTTCTTCTCGACCATGGTAAAGGTGATATGACGCTCTATGGCTTTAACCAAGCACTACTAAAGAAAGAAGGTGACAAAGTTAAAGCGGGTGAAGCGATTGCGCTTGCTGGTGACACTGGCGGCCAAACTCGCCCATCTCTGTATTTTGAAATTCGCAGAAACAGCCAAGCTCAAAACCCAAAGAGTTGGTTGGTTAGGTAAAATCAGATACGGGATGCGCGTAAACGAGATGCGAAGAGCTTGAAAGCAGATACAAGATCAGAGTTAAACGTTACATGAAAAACGCTAGCCTAGTCGTCGCTCTACCCTGCTTTTCGTATCTCGAATCTCGGTTACTCGCATCTGATTTTATAGATCTTCGTTACTCGAATCTTTCTATTTAGAGTTCAACGCCCTCACACCATCTTCCAATAATGTCAGTTGCTCGAAGCCTTGTGTTGTTGCAATCGGTTTGACGGTCGCTATCATCTGTAGCATTCCTTGATGAACGACTTGCTCGGTAATTTGAGCTTTTGGAGACATAGCAGATTGATACGCTAACCAACCTGATGCGATCAAGTGAAGAGAAGTGACCATCGACTTCATTTCCGCATCCGTTGCTTTTAGCAAGTTCAACTCAACGAAGGCTCTCATGATATCGACAAGGTTAGTTTGCAATCTTTCTTGCACGGCCATGTAATCAAGGTGGAGTTTTTCATCACGTGACAATATTTCAGGCAGATTCGCATAGAAGAATCGGTACTTCCACATCAATGTAAAGATAGAATCTAAGTAGGTCTTTAGTAGCGTCAGGCTTTCTTGCTGGCCTTGAATCGGCGTGAACCTTTCAAGCAACTCTGCTGAATAGAGAGTGAAGATATCACGGACAATTTCTTGTTTGTTGCGGAAGTGGTAGTAGAGATTACCAGGGCTAATTTCGATATGCTCAGCAATATGATTGGTCGTAATACTGCGCTCGCCGTGCTCATTAAAAAGCTCTAGAGCAGCATAAACAATCTTGTCACGTGTTTTCATTGGTAATAAGTGTCCCTATCCGTTTAGAGGTTCAGTATATCGCCACTAAACGGATAGATCGAGCTGTTAACATCTGGTCGAATTAGCAAGCGCTAAAATTCATCTTTAATCAATCACAGCTATAACCAACAGCTACTACAATCAGTCGCTGCCAAACAGGTCTCGTGTGTATACCTTATCGGCAACCTCTGAGATTTCATCAACCATTCTATTGGAAACAATCACATCTGATACGGCTTTGAACTCTGCCAAGTCAGAATAAACTTTCGAGTTAAAGAAGTGTTCTTCTTCTAATACAGGCTCGTACACAACCACTTCGATGCCTTTGGCTTTCAAACGCTTCATGATTCCTTGAATCGAAGAGGCGCGGAAATTGTCCGACCCTGCCTTCATGATCAAGCGATAGATGCCGACCACCTTAGGAGAACGTTTGATGATTGAATCCGCAATAAAATCTTTGCGAGTGCGGTTAGCATCAACAATCGCACCCACAATGTTGTTTGGTACATCTTGATAGTTAGCTAATAGCTGCTTGGTATCTTTCGGTAAGCAGTAACCACCATAACCAAATGAAGGGTTGTTGTAGTGGTTGCCAATGCGAGGGTCTAAGCCAACACCTTCGATGATCTGACGAGAATCCAAGCCATGCGCTTCCGCGTAAGAATCAAGCTCATTGAAATAAGAAACTCGCATCGCTAGATAAGTATTTGAGAATAACTTTACTGCTTCTGCTTCCGTTGAGTGAGTAAACAGTACGTCGATGTTTTCTTTTTCCGCACCTTCCACAAGAAGATTCGCAAACACTTTAGCGCGTTCAGAACATTCACCAACGATAATACGTGATGGGTGTAGATTATCGTACAGGGCCTTGCCTTCACGCAAAAACTCAGGTGAGAACATGACGTTTTCGCAGTTCAGCTCTTGCTTAATACGCTCGGTATAGCCAACCGGCACCGTTGATTTAATAACCATCACCGCATCAGGATTGATCTCCATGACGTCTTTGATGACTGATTCTACAGAGCTGGTATCAAAATAATTGTTTTTAGGGTCATAATCGGTAGGTGTAGCAATGATGACAAATTCAGCATTTTTGTAAGCGGCTTTATCCGTTGTTGCCATGAAGTTCAGCGTCTTATTTGATAGAAAGTGCTCAATCTCATTGTCTACAATCGGTGACTGCTTATTGTTTAGCATTGCCACTTTTTCATCGATGATATCTACCGCAATGACTTCATGATGTTGTGCCAAAAGCATAGCGTTTGATAGACCCACATACCCTGTACCGGCTACTGCAATCTTCATGATAATACCTATAGTTTTGAGTAATTAACTCAACATAATTTATAACTTAGCTTGCCGTATCATACTCTGGTTGGGGAATTATTCCACTAGCCCGCTTTATCCATTACTTGCTATACTGGTGACAGTTTTGTATTCAAAAGAGTTAGAAAATTATGATTATCGTAACGGGTGGTGCTGGCATGATTGGCAGCAATATTGTTAAGGCGCTTAATGAAGCGGGCCACAACGATATTCTAGTCGTCGACAACTTAAAAGATGGTAAGAAATTTAAGAACCTTGTAGACCTAGACATCACGGATTACATGGATCGTGATGACTTCCTAACTCAAGTTATGGCCGGTGATGATTTTGGTCATATTGAAGCTGTTTTCCATGAAGGTGCATGCTCTGCTACCACTGAGTGGGATGGCAAATACATGATGCTCAACAACTATGAATACTCAAAAGAGCTACTTCATTACTGTGTTGAACGTGAAATTCCTTTCTTGTATGCCTCTTCAGCTGCAACTTACGGTGAAACCGACACTTTCATTGAAGAGCGAGAGTACGAAGGTGCATTGAATGTCTACGGCTATTCAAAACAACAATTTGATAACTACGTTCGCCGCTTAACCGCGGATGCTGCAGCGCATAACGAAACGCTTCCACAAATCGTTGGCTTCCGTTATTTCAATGTTTACGGTCCACGCGAGCAACACAAAGGCAGCATGGCCTCTGTAGCTTTTCACCTGAACAACCAAATGAATGCAGGAGAGAACCCTAAACTGTTCGCAGGTAGCGAAACCTTCAAGCGTGATTTTGTGTATGTCGGTGATGTAGCAGCAGTAAACCTGTGGTTCTTAGAGAATGGGGTATCTGGCCTCTTTAATCTAGGTACTGGCAATGCTGAGTCGTTTGAAGAAGTCGCCAAGGCAGTTATCAAGCACCATGGTAAAGGCGAAATCGAAACGATTCCTTTCCCTGAGCATTTAAAAGGCGCTTACCAGGAATTCACTCAAGCAGACCTAACGAAGCTTCGCGGTACAGGTTGCGATATCGAGTTTAGAACAGTGGCAGATGGCGTTGCTGAGTACATGAAGATCGTAAACGCTTAACGGTATATTTCAGATTAGGACCAATAATACACCCTACTTTTAGCGTGTATTATTGAGAATGTCTAACGAATATAATCATTCCCAGAGTGACCGATATTAAGTTAACTCTCTGATTTAAATAATGTAGTGAATGAATGACCACACAACGCAATGATTTTGATCCAAAAGCTTACAATCCTGAGTTTGAATGGGGTTTTCTAGCACCTAAATACTGGGGAACTTGGATTGCTGTTCTGTTATCGTCTTTAGTCTGCTTCTTACCTAATAGCATTCGTTTAGCATTAGCTAAGTTTATGGCCAAGCAAGCTGTAAAAATTAAGAACAAGGCTAACCGCCGGGCTCGAGTGAACCTTGAGATGTGTTTCCCTGAGCAATCTATCGAAGAGCGCGAAGAAATTCTCTATCAGTCATACGTTACTTCCATCTCATTTTTGATGGGATTTGCTTCACTGACACTCAAGAGTAAAACTTGGCTAGAGAATAACACTTCGATAAACGGCCTGAGCAACCTAACCGATATTACAGACAGTGGCGAGAATGTGATCTTGCTGGTGCCACACACATGGGCTATCGATATCCCAGCGGTATTATTAGCTTCACGCAATTTACCTGTATCTGCGATGGCGAAAGCACAAAAAAACAAACTCAGTGACTGGCTAATGCACCGACAGCGCGTGCAATACGGCGGTCGTGTTTATGATCGCAGTGGTGGTATCAAACCTTTCATCAAGTCGGTACGTGATGGGTACCTGGGTTACTACCTCCCTGATGAAGATCTTGGCCGTGAGCACAGTGTCTTCGTTGACTTTTTCGCGACTCAAAAAGCAACTATCTCAGGCCTTGGTCGCCTATCAAAACTAAGTAAAGCTAAAATTGTGCCCTTGTTTGCTCAATACGATAGCAGTACAGGCCAATATGCCCTGGACTTCTACCCTGCTCTACCCTTCCCAACAGGAAGCGAAGAAGAGGACGCACGTATGATGAACCAATGTATTGAAAATTACGTGAGCAAAAACCCAGACCAATATATGTGGATCTTAAGGCTGCTTAAGACTCGCCCAGAAACCAATATCAACCCCTACAAGCAATGATTACCTTAAATATCTCACAAAAAAACAACAACTTGTTTAGCCTAATTATGCTTATAAGTATTTTGGGGTATTTCATGTTTAAAACATCTTATCGTTATCTTGGTGATGTCTTTCAAGCTCTACTATATCTAGGAACTTTAGGTGCTTTATACCTACATAAGGTCAATATTTTTAAGTGCCGTATAGTACAGCTTTTCTTGTTATCCATTTTCTTACAAACGATCAGTTGGTATAACTTACACCTATTAGATCCCACTTACCCCAATGAGCTATCACTTACTTGGTTGGGCTATTTATTTATATTTTTTACAGTTGCACTGTGGCTCAAAGGTAATCAAAAGAAAATAAATGCCACGATGCTTGCTTTCGTTTTCGGTACTATACTTACGTGCTTACTGCATTCTAAAAACATTCATGCCGACTATCTAAAGGTCATTAGTGGTATAAGAACTGACTATCACTTCATGAATGCAAACCATTCAGCAGCACTTCTCGCTACGTCTTTAGTCATAGTTACATATATGACTTCAAAGTTAGCGTCCAACATAAAGTATATGGGATTATTATTCCTCCTTTCAGCAATAATCGTTTTTCTATTGATGGGGACTCAGTCTCGTTCAGCTTATGTCGCGTTAGTCATACCATTTACTATTTTAGTTTACTACAGCAGTAAAAATACTAAGAAAAACTTAGCTTTTACTATTTCAATTGTTCTATTAGCGATTGGTAGCTTTATTTACTCCTCCATGCCTCGAGTAAGCTCCGAAGCTGAAGTTTTTCAAAAAAAATACGAACAGAATGTTGAAGTTAACAATGAAAAATTACGACCTATAACAGCTAAACCTAAGTTATCTTTAGCTCAGAAATCAGCAGAATTTAACCAAGAACCGGAACTAGTCGAGCATTTCAGTTTAAGAGAAAACATAGTTAAAAAATTAGACCATGTCTCGGATAATATACCTTATACCCCTGTAGGCTACCGCTTTCATTTTTGGATAGATACTGTTAAACAATCTCTATACAATCCAATTCTTGGTCTAGGAAACAATGCAAACAAATACATATTAGAACATTCCGATCACAAGAAAATATATAAAAAGAAAAAATTCAAACACCTTCATAATAGCTACATGGAGATAGTAGCGTCCTATGGCTTACTTGGTATAGTATTGGTAGGCTATTTA
>NZ_AJZD02000062.1 GCF_000272105.2 Vibrio splendidus 12E03 | reverse complement strand
CAGCTCTGAATTTTCAACTATTCATCTCACTTTTATATTTAAATATGTAATAGAAGAAATACTATTTGTTTTATTCCTAGGCTCTGTTTATTATTAGGAAGATTATTTAGTTTACCTTGATGGAAAATATCATGTCTGAATTAACAAAAACTCTATTAAATATCCGCAGCCTTCGTGCGTTCTCACGTGAATTAACTCTTGAGCAACTTGAAGAAGCGCTAGACAAGCTGACTATTGTTGTACAAGAGCGTCAAGAGTCAGAAGCTGAAGAACGTGCTGCTAAAGCAGAGCAAGAAGCTAAGCTTTCTGCTATTGCTGAACAAATTGCAAAAGACGGAATTGATGTTGCCGATCTTATTGCTGCACTTTCTGGTGAAGCAAAATCTAAAACAACAAAAGCTAAACGCGCTCCTCGCCCAGCGAAATACAAATACGTAGACGCAAACGGCGACGAGAAGACTTGGACAGGTCAAGGCCGTACGCCTTCAGCTATCCAAGAACAGCTAGATGCTGGTAAATCTCTAGAAGAGTTTGCTATCTAAACATTTAATTTACTTAGTGAGTAATCAATTACACGCTAAGCGATAGAATTAATATTTAAGTCGACCAAAGTATTATTTACGACTTCAATATATTCAGAAACAAAAAAGGCTCCTTTCGGAGCCTTTTTTATATTTGTACTATCAGTATTAGAAACCAACTGATAGTACTACTGATTAAAGAAAGTAACTTATCTTTCCCAGTACGCTTCTTCTAGGCTATCTTCTCTTTCAGGAAGGCCACGAGATAAACGTGGAGAGTGTTGAACCAACACTTCATAGCTAGCACGGTTAGAATATTTACAAACTTGTGAGAACGAAGAGTAAGTCAAGAATGAATGTTGATGTTTACTTGAGTTTGGCACGTTTTCTTTGTGGTACTTATTAGCAGCCATATCATGTAATAAAGCTGATAACGCAGCATCACCTGCACCATTGGTATTTTTGATCTTTTCTGGTCCCCCCATGTATGGCGCAATGTGCGAATACACTTTAGTTGGGTTTTCACATAAATCTTTATGCGCAGGACGGCTAAATTCAAAACGGTTGAATTCCGCAATTGAACCTGGAAGTAAAGGCAGTGACGTTTCACGCTTAGCTGCATCTTCTGTATAACCAGCCATAAATAGGCCAACAGGTCCCGCAGTACATAGAACAAGGTCTACCCAGTCTAGCGCTTTATCTGATGCAGCCAATGGATCGCTTTCACCCGTTAACGCTTCAGCTTCGTCTTCA
Source organism: Vibrio splendidus 12E03 (assembly GCF_000272105.2). Classification (GTDB taxonomy): domain Bacteria; phylum Pseudomonadota; class Gammaproteobacteria; order Enterobacterales; family Vibrionaceae; genus Vibrio; species Vibrio splendidus_I. Next base: position 91,381 of record NZ_AJZD02000062.1, on the reverse strand, counting down.
TTCATTGCAACAACCGTTACGTGTTGCTCAAGGAAATCTTTCCAGAATTCTGGATCATCTTGAATAACGAACTTAGTACCTAGTGTAAGAACGACTGGCACATCGTATTTCTTCGCGTATTCGATCGCTTTCATTGTTGCTTCAGGCATCGGGTCGCCTGGCTTACAACGAACTAAATAAGCCGTTAAAACTAAAGCAGAAGCACTTTTGAAGATTTTTTCAGGAATGCTTTCTGGTTTTAATTGGTTCATTTGTCCTTCGCTAATTGCGAAAGTACGTTCACCGTCTTCTGTAATTAATGCAAAGCAGCGACCAATTGCGCCATCTACCCCTTGTAAATGGTTCAGATCCATTCTGCTTGATGTATTACATAAATAGCGATAACCGTAACTACCAATCTTAATATCTTGGCTCATTACACCTAGCAGTGTTGAACGGTCATCCGCTAGCACTGAATAGTTGTGTAATGTGTTGCCAATTGTGCCACCAGCGTATTCATTGGTAATCAGGCACTGCTCTTTTAATTCTTGATATAAAGATTCAGCGGCTGCGTCACCAATAACCAGTGAATGTCCCTTGCTCAAACCATACTTCTCAATAAGTTCAGAACTCACCTTTGCTTCAATATCCACCAATGTTTGGTCAATACCGATAATATGAGTGCGTGACATTCTTTTACTGCTTTGAGCTTGGCTCACTAGAGGATCACGAGCGTGAACCGGAAAGTAGTGCTTTGATTTACGTTGTCCAGGGAATTTCATAGGGCTAGTCTAAGTCAAGGGGAAATAGGTGGCGGATTCTACCGCGCTATATTTAACGCGGCAATCTTTCAAACTATAGCAAACGTTTGCTGAAGGTTTTTTTTATTCGCCTTCCATAAAGCTTAAATCAGGCAGCATGCCCAAATGCTCTGCGTAACGTTTTTGATTAAACTCCGCGCCGTTTTTCATAACGTCAAATACTTCAATTGCCAGTGCACATGCCATAGCCGCAATTGCTTCTTCACGTGGAGTACCAGTCATCATTAAACGCATCAACGTCTCTTTCACTTTCACTGGTTCGCCATCTTCAAGCTGGTTCTCAATAATCTCAATCAGCTCTTCTTCTTGCATAAATTCGTTTTGTTCAGACATTTTTTTATCTCAGGTCTTGGATTTCGAGCGACTATGCCACATATACTTCTGACATCCTAGCGACTCACCTCGCTCTCATGCGATTCTCTAACAAAGTCAGCGCACTATTTGTGCAAATGAAACTGTGATTCCGGTCTCGGATCTGTCACGGCGTTTCTCTTTCTGTTAGAATCTGCGACCAAGTAATAGTAACGGTGTTTAGACATGTCAGATATCAGCTCTGGAAACAGCGAAAAGAAAGTAATTGTCGGTATGTCCGGCGGTGTAGATTCGTCAGTATCGGCGTATCTTCTTCAGCAACAAGGCTATCAGGTAGAAGGCCTTTTCATGAAAAACTGGGAAGAAGACGATAACGAAGAATACTGCACGGCAGCTGAAGATCTTGCTGATGCTCAAGCGGTATGTGACAAACTAGGTATCCACCTTCACACTATCAACTTTGCTGCAGAATACTGGGACAACGTATTCGAATACTTCCTTGAAGAGTACAAAGCAGGTCGTACACCTAACCCAGATATTCTTTGTAACAAAGAAATCAAATTCAAAGCATTCTTAGAGTTTGCGGATGAAGTGCTAGACGCAGACTACATTGCGATGGGTCACTACGTTCGTCGTACTTTCCCAACTCAAGAAGAGCTTGATGCTGGCGTAAAACCAGAAATGCTACGCGGTCTAGACAGCAACAAAGACCAAAGCTATTTCCTATACACGCTAAGCTCAGATCAAGTGGCACGCAGCCTATTCCCTGTCGGTGAATTAGAGAAGCCAGAAGTGCGACGTATTGCTGAAGAGCAAGACTTGATCACAGCAAAGAAGAAAGATTCAACAGGCATCTGCTTTATCGGTGAGCGCAAATTCACTGAGTTCCTAGGCAAGTACCTACCAGCACAACCGGGTAACATCGAAACACCAGAAGGCCAAGTGATTGGTCAACACCAAGGTTTGATGTACCACACGCTAGGTCAGCGTAAAGGTCTTCATATTGGCGGCACTAAAGGTGGTGGCGGTAACGAAGAACCATGGTTTGTTGGTGAAAAAGATCTGAAGCGTAATGTTCTGATCGCAGTACAAGGTAAAGATCACCCTCTTCTAAAATCAGAAGGTTTGATCGCTTCTCAGCTTCACTGGGTAAATCGCACACCAATTACTGAAGTTATGACATGCACGGTAAAAACACGTTACCGTCAAACCGATATTCCTTGTACAATCATCCCAATTGATGATGAGAACATTAAGGTTATTTTTGATGAACCACAGATTGCTGTGACCCCAGGTCAATCGGCAGTGTTCTACCTAGACGAAGTTTGTCTTGGTGGCGGTATCATCGAAAAGCGCATCTAATCAATCAAACGACAAACGATAGAAGACAACTAGGAGTTACTACGTGGCTAATACACTTTATGACCGTACTATTGCTTTCGCCGGAATTTGCCAAGCTGTGGCTTTGGTTCAACAAGTAGCGAAAGACGGCCATTGTGATAAAGATGCCTTCGAAGCTTCACTCAATGCTATTTTAAATACCAACCCGGCGAACACCGTGGGCGTATTTGGACGTGAAGCGAACCTAAAGCTTGGCCTTGAGTGCTTAGTAAAAGGTATCGATAGTACTCCAGCTGGTAGCGATATTACGCGCTACATTATCAGCTTGATGGCGCTTGAGCGTAAGCTATCTTCTCGTAACGACTCTATGTCTCAGCTTGGCGATCGCATTCAAACTGCAGAACGCCAAACTGAACATTTTGATCTGTTTGACGAGCAAATGATCAGCAACCTAGCGAGCATCTACCTTGATGTTGTGAGCCCTATTGGCCCACGTATTCAGGTTTCTGGTACGCCAGCGGTACTTCAACAGACATCGAGCCAGCACAAAGTTCGTGCACTCCTTCTGTCAGGGATTCGAAGCGCTGTTCTTTGGCGCCAGGTTGGTGGTAAACGCCGCCATCTTATCTTCGGTCGCAAGAAGATGATCGAGCAGGCTCAAATCCTACTAGCTCGAATGTAATTTATTAGCTCGCGCCTCGTCGCGAGCTTGTTTTTTGTATCAACACAACTCTCACGCAAACGATTGCGCAATGTGCGTGACAATTGAGATTGTTACTGGTATAAACCTCTCAAAATTTAGAAAACTCAATTCAGGAGAACACCATGGAACTGTCAGCATTGACTGCTGTTTCACCAGTAGACGGCCGTTACGGAAGTAAGACTATTGCATTACGCAGCATCTTTAGTGAGTTTGGACTACTAAAGTACCGCTCTATCGTTGAAATTCGTTGGTTACAAAAGCTTGCAGCAACTGATGCAATCAAAGAAGTACCAGCGTTCAGTGCAGAAGCTAACCAGTTTCTTGATGAACTAGCCGCTAACTTCAGCGAAGAAGATGCTCTGCGTATCAAAGAGATTGAGCGCACGACAAACCACGACGTTAAAGCGGTTGAATACTTCTTGAAAGAGAAAGTTGCTGGCGTTCCTGAGCTTCACGCAGTTAACGAATTCATTCACTTTGCATGTACTTCTGAAGACATCAACAACACATCTCACGCGCTTATGCTTAAAGAAGCTCGTGACACAGTGATTCTTCCAGAAATTCGTAACGTAATCGATGCTATCAAAGCGCTTGCGAACGAGTACCGTGATATTCCTCTTCTTTCTCGTACACACGGTCAGCCAGCTTCTCCTTCTACTATGGGTAAAGAGATGGCTAACGTTGCGTACCGTATGGAACGTCAATTCAAGCAAATCGAAAGCGTTGAGATCCTAGCGAAAATCAACGGTGCTGTAGGTAACTACAACGCTCACCTTTCTGCATACCCTGAAGTTGAATGGCACCAATTCAGCGAAGAGTTCATCACTGAATCTCTTGGCGTAACTTGGAACCCGTACACAACTCAAATCGAACCTCACGATTACATCGCTGAGCTATTCGACGCTGTTGCTCGTTTCAACACGATCCTTCTAGACTTCGACCGTGACGTTTGGGGCTACATCGCTCTTGGTCACTTCAAGCAGAAGACTATTGCTGGCGAAATCGGTTCTTCTACAATGCCGCATAAAGTTAACCCAATTGACTTCGAAAACTCTGAAGGCAACCTTGGTCTAGCTAACGCAGTATTTAGCCACCTTGCACAAAAACTTCCAGTTTCTCGCTGGCAACGTGACCTAACTGACTCTACGGTTCTTCGTAACCTAGGTGTTGGTGTTGGCTACGCTATCATTGCATACACTTCAACTCTGAAAGGTATTAGCAAGCTAGAAGTTAACCGTGAAGCGCTACTTGCTGAACTGGACAAGAACTGGGAAGTACTGGCTGAACCAGTACAAACAGTAATGCGTCGTTACGGTATCGAGAAGCCATACGAGAAGCTAAAAGAGCTAACTCGTGGTAAGCGTGTAGATGGCGAAGGCATGCGTGCATTCATCGACGGTCTTGAAATCCCTGCAGACGAGAAAGTTCGCCTGAAAGAGATGACACCAGCGAACTACATCGGCCAAGCAATCGAGCTGACTGACAAGCTGTAAGATTCGAACAAACGAATAAACAAAGGCTTCCCACGTGGAAGCCTTTTTGTTGCGTAGAACAAATGTTTCGAACAGTAGTCCCTAAGTAAAACAACAGTCGTTAATCAAACCTGAGTTCTCCAACTAGTCTCCCCCATTCAAAAACTCCAAACCACATAAGACAAACATCCTTAAATGCTAAGATCAAAAAAGGCCTCCCGAAGGAAGCCTTTAGCATAGATACTGCCGCTTAACGACAGCAGCTTGTATTAGAAATTACATGTTACGTAGAGAAGCAATACGCTTATCTAGCGGCGGGTGGCTCATTAGAAGCTCAGTTAGAGACTTCTTACCGTTGATACCAAACGCCATCATAGAACCTTCTAGTTGTGGCTCGTGGCTCACCTTTAGACGCTCTAGCGCTGCAATCATCTTATCTTTACCTACCAAGTGCGCGGCACCTGCATCAGCATGGAACTCACGATGACGGCTGTACCACATAGTAATGAAGCTCGCTAGGAAACCAAATACCAGTTCCAGCACCATAGACACACCGAAGTACACCATCATGTTGCTGCCACCCTCTTCTTCGTTGTCATTCGACGCAACAATGTTGGCGATGAAACGAGATAGGAAGATAACGAACGTGTTCACAACACCTTGCATTAGGGTCATGGTCACCATGTCACCATTCGCGATGTGGCTAACTTCGTGAGCTAATACCGCTTCAGCTTCGTCACGCGTCATACTGTGCAGAAGACCCGTTGATACTGCGACCAATGAATCATCACGCTTAGCACCCGTCGCGAATGCGTTGATGTCTGGCGAGTCGTAGATCGCTACTGTTGGCATACCAATACCAACTTGTTGAGATTGACGGCTTACCGTCTCCATCAACCAATGTTCTGTCTCGTTACGTGGGCTTTCAATGACCATGCCGCCTACCGAGCGTAGTGCCATTTTCTTCGACATCATTAATGAAATGAATGAGCCGCCAAAACCAAATACCGCAGCCATCACCAATAAGCCTGAGAGGCTACCGGGTTGCATACCTGTAACTGCGTATACAATATTAAGAACAACACTTAGTACCAATACAACCGCTAGGTTAGTTGCAAGGAACAACATTACTCGCTTCATTACTTATCTCCGCATGAAAGCTGTTTTTATAAAACTTATTGTTATAGACAAGGCAGACAGCAATAGATTCCAACCTTGAAGACTTATACTTACTTATACATATAGTCTTAGATTAAGAAAACAAGGTTAAGCATTAAATTGCAACATTTGATTACGAGACCATATCCGAATTAAATCCACTCTATTAGACCTAAGTCGTATGGTGTCGATATAACAATCCGTTTACAGTAACTTCAGATGATTTATTGGCTAGTCCGTGTACAAAAAGGAAAGGATCATGGTTGAAGGTACTAACACTCAAATGGCTATCGATTTACTGTGCTGTCACCTAGGGATTACTGAAGAAGAAGCGAAAAAGCAGGTTGGAATCCTAACACCGCAAACGGCACAGACAAAAATCACAGAAACTCAGCAAGCTTTAATGGGACTGACTAAAGAACATTAATTCTAAGCTTGTTTATTAAAAGACCGATTGTTTATCAACTCAAGGTCTAAAGGCTTAAAATAGCAAAAGGGCTGCAATCGCAGCCCTTTTCTTATTTAGTACATAACGTGGTAATTAAAGCGCAAGCAAAGGCTGCACATCAATGTACTTACCAATATTCTTAGACTTCGCTTTTGGTACGTAAGGGATTTCACCTAACTTTGGCGCACCTAGCTTATCTTCAAGCATCGCAATAATATCTGCGTAGTGCTCAGTACCTGGATTGATACGGTTTGCGACCCAACCTACTAGGTTTAGGCCATCAGCACGAATCGCTTCTGCCGTTAATAGAGCGTGGCTCAAACAACCAAGTTTAATACCCACAGTCAGTACCACTGGCAGCTGCTCTTTTTTAACCCAGCTAGAAAGATATTCATCGTCTGAAACCGGGACTCGCCAACCACCAGCACCTTCAACTAATACGATGTCAGAGTTTTGCTTATGTTCTTCCAGCTTTGCAGATAATACGGCTTCATCAATCACCACACCATCATGCTTAGCAGCGATGTGAGGCGATGATGGTAGCAACAACGCGTATGGATTGACGTCTTCGTAAGCAATATCTTGCGTCGCCGCTTCTTGAAGATGCAGTGCATCACTATTACGTAGTCCTTCAGGGGATTTTTCACTCCCTGCAGCAACTGGCTTGTAACCAATTGTTGATAAATCTTGTGCGGCCAAAGCTTGAAGAATCGCTTTTGAAACCACAGTTTTTCCCACTTCGGTATCCGTACCTGCAATGAATAATGCATCAATCATAATTGAATAACCCCTAAACAAACTTGATATGTTGCTGGTAAGAAACCTTGATGGTTCTTAAACTCTCGATATTCCCGTTCAACAAGCTGCAACATGCGACGACTTGTTAAACCTTGTGAGCGACCACTTACGTGATTAGCGCCGATACCTTTAAGGTCGCGCATCAGTTCAAACGCAGTGTCGTACCAAACGGTGATGGTGGGCAAGTCTAGTTGATGAACGGTACAGCTAGATTGCGCTAACGCAATTTTTACCTGATTGATTGTAATAAAATGGTTAACGTGTTGATGTGCGTCAATTTTGGACCACGACTTTTTCAGTTCAAACAGTGACCCATCAAGCAAAGTTGAGAAAAGAACACGCCCACCAGCAGCTGTAACACGCTTCATCTCTCTCAAAGGTGACGATAAGTCGTCACACCATTGTAACGCAAGGCTAGAGAAAACGATGTCAAAACACCCATCTTCAAACGGTAATTGTTCAGCATCGGCTTGTTGATATAAAGAGACAGATGCACCACAACGCTTCTCTGCTGTTGCTAACATTCCAACAGAAAGATCAGCGCAAACCACTTCGGCGCCTCGTTTTACAAGTTGTTCTGAGAAATAGCCAGTACCACAACCTAGATCCAACACCTTAAAGCCTGACAGATCGCTGGGTAATTTATCCAGCAGTCGGTGGCCAACATCTCTTTGAAATTCAGCGTGTTTGTCATAGGTTGTTGCTGCTTTACCAAAGGCCTCGGCAATCGCACTCTTATCTTGGCCAACGTAATTATGCACTACTGCTTCTTGTGACATTTACTGAGCCTCTTTATTTGGTTCAAAGCTTGGATGGATACCCAATTTAATGCCTGAGTCGATGTTTCGCTCCATTGCTTGAAGCAGCGAATTAGTTAACTGAAAAACCTGTTTCTGACTGTGGTTCGCCGTTAAGGTAATACGCAAACGAGCAGTCCCAATTGGCACCGTTGGTGGCCTTATTGCCGTTACCCAAACTTGGTTGCGCTTTAACTCTTCAGCAATAGATAGTGCAGCTTGGGCTTCGCCGATTACAAATGGCTTGATCGGCGTCTGAGTATCAATAAAACCTTTCACACCATTCATCTGCTCTGCATAGAGAGCGCCTAACTCCGTGAGTTTCTCACGACGCCACTCTTGCGTTTGAATCATCTTGCATGCATGAGACAAAGCCACCGCTTGTGAAGGTGGCATCGCCGTCGAGTACACATGATGACGAGCAAACTGAGTTAAGTAATCACCCACTTCTGACGAACAAAGAATCGCAGCGCCAGACAGGCCAAATGCTTTACCAAAAGTGACGACTAGAATATCGGGCGTTATTTGCGCCACGTTGCAGCTCCCTGCCCCTTGCTCACCTAGCACTCCGATACCATGAGCATCATCAACCGCCAACCAACTGTCGAATTGATGAGTCAGGTTAGATATCTGACTGAGAGGCGCTTGGTCGCCGTCCATGCTGAACACACCTTCAGTCACAACCAAGGATTGTGGTGATCGGCTTAATAGCGACTCTAGATGCTGCGTGTCGTTATGCTTAAAGCGTTTCATGGTTGCAGGAGAAAGCATCCCCGCTTCCATCAAAGAGGCGTGATTAAGCTTGTCTTGCAGCAGAGTGTCGTCTTTTTCGAGCAGAGAAAATAACAAGGCTTGGTTCGCACTGAAACCAGAACTAAACAGAATGGCACGTTCAAAGCCCAACCATTCACACAGCTGAGCTTCTAAATTTCGATGAGCAGGACTAAAACCCGTGACCAATGGCGATGCAGCACTGCCAGCACCATAAAGGGAAAGCCCAGCTTGCCACGCCTCCACCAACTCAGGATCGTTTGCAAAGCCTAAATAGTCATTACTCGAAAAGTTAATGAAGTCAGAACCTTCACTATTAAGCAAAGGGCTATTGCTGTTTTCGAGTACCTTGAGTTGACGAGTTAAACCTTGCTCACGGCGATGAGCAAGGGCACTTTTGATACGAGATTTAAACAGTGGCATCGTAGAACATGTCATCTTTCGTTGGACGAGCAGCAACGCGCTCCACCACTTGATCTAACAGTTCGTTTTCTTGAATTTCATCTGGCTTCTGGGCCACTTGTTGGCTGTTGATGCCTAACTTCTTAAACAGCTGCATGTCCGTATCTTCATCTGGGTTTGGCGTAGTCAGTAGCTTACAGCCGTAGAAGATAGAGTTTGCACCAGCCATGAAGCACATCGCCTGCATCTGTTCATTCATATTCTCGCGACCTGCAGACAGACGAACCGCAGACATTGGCATCATGATACGAGCAATCGCAATCAACTTAATGAAGTCAAAAGATTCAACATCATCGACGTTTTCCATCGGTGTGCCTTTCACTTTCACGAGCATGTTGATTGGCACACTCTCAGGGTGTACCGGAAGGTTCGCTAGCTCTACCAGCAGGCCTGCACGGTCATTGGTACTTTCGCCCATACCAATAATGCCACCAGAACAGATCTTCATACCGGCATCACGCACGTGAGATAGCGTATCTAAACGATCTTGGTAAGTACGAGTGGTGATGATGCTGCCGTAGAACTCAGGAGACGTATCAAGGTTGTGGTTGTAGTAATCCAAACCTGCATCCGCTAACTCGCCAGCTTGATCGGGGGTTAACATGCCTAGTGTCATACAAGTTTCTAGGCCCATGCCTTTCACACCTTTGATCATATCAGTCAGGTGAGGCATATCGCGTTCTTTCGGGTTTTTCCATGCCGCGCCCATACAGAAACGAGTCGAGCCTGCGTTCTTGGCTTTTTGCGCCGCATCCAAAACACGCTCTACTTCCATTAGGCGTTCTTTGTCGACATCCGTTCGGTAGTGAGCACTTTGAGGGCAGTACTTACAGTCTTCAGGACAAGCACCGGTCTTAATCGATAGAAGCGTACTCACCTGCACGTGGTTGTGCTCTTGGTACTGTCTATGAACCACTTGAGCTTCAAACATTAAATCCATAAACGGTTTTTCAAGCAGCGCTGTTACTTCAGCGACTGTCCAGTCATGACGAACTTCCACGTGTCGATCCTTTTTTATTATTTGATGTTTCATCTCTATCAATAGAGATTGCATTTATGCTTGGCTAGTCTACCGACAAGCTTTAGACTGTCAACACATTGATAATATCAAAAGTTTACATATGATTACTTTTTAATCATGCCAAGAATGGAAGTTACTATGGATCTCGCCTTTGATCGCCAGCATATCTGGCATCCCTACACATCAACGTTAACACCTCTGACCTGCTATCCAGTCACCAACGCAGACGGTGTTTACCTAGAATTAGAAGGCGGAAAACGAATTATTGATGGTATGTCATCTTGGTGGTCAACCATCCACGGTTACAATCACCCTGAGTTAAATGCCGCCGCTCACAGTCAAATCGATAAGGTTTCACACGTTATGTTTGGTGGTATCACCCACCAGCCCGCTATCGATCTATGTAAGAAGCTTTTGAATCTCGCGCCCAGTAATCTTGAGCATGTTTTTTTGGCTGACTCAGGTTCAGTAGCCGTAGAGGTTAGTCTCAAGATGGCGCTGCAATACTGGCACGCGAAAGGACAACCTCGTTCAAAGTTCCTCACACTAAGAGATGGTTACCACGGGGATACCTTTGCGGCGATGTCAGTGACCGACCCTGACAACTCGATGCACAGCCTCTACAAAGGCTTTTTACCGGAACATATTTTCGCTGATTCGCCAAAAACAGGCTTTTGGGATGAGTGGAACTCAAGTGACATCGATAGTTTTCGAGAAAAGCTGGCAGCACACCATCAAGAAGTCGCAGCGGTGATCTTAGAGCCTATCGTTCAAGGGGCTGGCGGCATGCGCATCTACCACCCTGAGTTCCTAAAACAAGTTCGCTTGCTGTGTGATGAATTCAACGTATTGCTGATCTTGGATGAGATTGCGACCGGATTTGGCCGCACAGGGAAACTGTTCGCTTGTGAGCATGCCGATGTTCAACCGGACATATTATGCGTAGGCAAAGCTTTAACTGGTGGCTATATGACATTGTCAGCGACGCTTGCGAGTAAGGAAGTCGCCGACACGGTATGTGGCGGTGAAGCAGGCTGCTTTATGCATGGGCCAACCTTTATGGGCAACCCATTGGCTTGCGCAGTCGGTGCGGCAAGTTTATCCATCATCGAGCAAGGCCATTGGAAAAATCAGACTCAACAGATTGAACAGCTCTTTTCTGAGTTGTTACCACCGTTGCGAGAGCATGATCTTGTTAAAGACGTTCGTTGGTTGGGCGCTATTGGCGTCGTTGAAACTCACACACCCGTCGATATGGAAACCATTCAAGCTCACTTTGTTGAACAAGGTGTTTGGATACGCCCATTTGGCAAGTTGATCTATATGATGCCTCCTTTCATTAACAAACCTGAACATATTGAGCAGCTTGTTGCAGCCATTGATAAGGCACTTAATCGTCCTGATTGTTTCAAAGAGACCTAATTTTTTTAAATAGATCTTAATGTGTTCAATAGAAAAATTACCGATTCAGCCTGCGAAAAACAGGCTGAATTATTAAAATTAAGTCTCTGTTTAAGAAGGGATTTATTAAAAAGATAATCACAATTATTATTTACCCTCTCGACAAAAATAAATTCAAAAATTGTATTAGCGGCTGAATAAAATGTCGTCATAGAATGCGGGACTTTTCATCGCTCGCTAACTTTATGAAGACCCTGTTTCTCTTATTAATCGCTCTAACTTCACTCTCTTTTTCCAGCACAGCTGAAGAAACCACATTAAGTGCAGCCCAGCATAGCTATATCCAAAACAAACAGAAGCTAGTCATTGCGAAACCTATGTACCTGTTTAATCAAGTTTGGGAAGACCTTGTCGTCAATCGCAATCAAGACAAGTGCGATAGCGTCCAAGGTATGCTTAGGGATTACTTGAATATAGAAGTGGAAGTAAAAGAGTACTTCTCTTCCAGAGCCTTATTATCTGCGATTGCTAGCGGTGAAGCTGACTTAACCATTGGCTTTGCGGAAACACGCAGAAGAGCTGAACAATTTGAGTTTTCAGACAGCTTATATGACATTCAAAATGTGTATTGGTACAGAGATGATGTCGCCAAGAATACGCCGCACGACCAACTAAAATGGGTATGCATTAAAAGTTCACTGTTCTGCCAACTGCTCAATCAACAGGGGGTGTCTGACCCTATGGTTGTGAACAGCACTTATGAACTGTTACCTGCGATAGCGAATGGTTTTGCCGATGCGACGATTTTAGATCTGACATCAGTACAAAGTTACTACTCAGTCATGACCCCGGGCGAATGGCAAGGTGCACTCTCGTTCAGCCAAGATCTGCCAAAGTTTCCCGTTCAGATCATGATGAACCAGAATGACAGCGTGATGCACAGCATCATCGAAAAATTCATTCTCGACAAAGAAAATGACATTGCCAATTTGTCTTCAGAACAGTTCTATCATTTTTACGATGATCTCGTGAACCAGATAATCCAAAGCCAATATGGCAAACGCCCTATTCGCTTTACTGTGACGGAAGGAATCTACCCATATTCATATTTTGATCCTACTACTCAAGAGGCTGTGGGGTTTATTCATGATGCAATAAAGCTGATTTCGAGAAAACTCGGATTGAAATTTGAATATGTGCCACCAGAAGGCAAAAACATCATCGATATGCTCGAGAATGGTGAGGTTGAGTTTTTACCAGGCTTCGATGTGGAGAACGTAGATTCTACTCAGTTTATTGCCAGTAAACCCTTCATGACATTCGAATGGGCGTTGATTGAAACTAACCGCGAGTCTGTAAATAAAAAGACCGCGATTTTGGATAGAACGGGCTACTTCATTCCAAAGTCGAGTTTAGAAGATCATTTAGCTGACGCTGTAATTTACAAAGACATGGACTCAATCATTACTGCGATGAGCAACGGTCAGATTACGCATGCCTATATCCCAAAGAGTATCGCTAACCTATACATTTTTAATGGTTACGATGCGCTGTTTAACATAGTTCCGCAAACAGCCGAAGTTTCACTGCAACGAAAAATGGGCGTCATTTTAAATCCGAGTTCGTCGTTCTTACAAAGCATGATCGACTCAGCTATTTCAGTCACAACGCAAAATGAAATTGATCTTCTGACAATGAAGCATCACAACATCGTTGCTCAATACGGATTCAGTGAAGAGCGAATCGTGGCGTATACCTTAGCAATATCCGGGGTGATATTCGCTTTGATCACGTTTGGTTTAATGAAGACTCGTCGACTTTCTCTATCGCTGTCGCGTGCTCAACAGTCTGAACAGCGTAGTTATGATCAGATCCAATGGCTAACCACCTTACTAGATAACTTACCTAGCCTGATTGCGATTCACGATAAAAGCGGCCAGTTAGTTCTTTCCAACAGTGCTTTTGATAAGCAAATGGCCCACTGTTTTACACAGCAACACGATGAAAACCCAGAATTTTGTTGGCTTAGAGATAACGATGAAAAAACAGGGAACAAATTAGGCGTTTGGAGCACCATCAAGTGTGACTGCAGTGGCGGCGAACAGCACTTTCGTGTGATTCGTCAGTGTTTGGCCAACGCACCAGAGAAAGACCCTTACGTAATCACGGTACTTGATGACCTGACAAGGTGGGAAAAACAACAGCGTGAACTTGAGGTATCTAACAAGAAAGCGCAAGAAGCGATCAAAGCTCGAGATCTATTCTTAGCCATCGTCAGTCATGAATTACGTACACCTATCGCGGCCATGATTGGTCTGATGGAGCTGCTCAGTACCAAGATAGAAAACAAAGATGACATGGAGCTTATTAGCAATGCTCAGTTGTCAGCTGAACGTTTGAAACTGCTGGTCAGTGACATTCTCGACATATCCAAAATGGAGGCTAATCAACTTCATTTAGAGTCGAAGATAAGCAATATCTATGACGAGTTGTGCCCGATATTTAGGACATTTGAGAGCAATGCTCGACTCAACAATCTTAACTTTAAATTAGATTGGAAAGTCGACTCAATATCCAGAGCAAGCTTGGATTGGCTGAGAGTCACTCAGATCCTTAATAACCTCTTGAACAATGCGATTAAGTTCACCGAGAACGGCTTTGTGTTAGTTACGGTAAAAACATCGAGCGAACAGCTACAGCTTTCGATTACGGATACAGGCTGCGGTATGTCTGACCAACAAATAGCGCGTGCGTTTCAACCTTTCGCACAAGGTGATCGCAGTATTAGTCGACGCTACGGCGGCACAGGTCTTGGGATTACGGTGGTCCAACGCCTAGTCAACATGATGGACGGTGACCTAAAAATTGAAAGCAAGTTGGGGCTAGGCACTAAGGTTTCGGTGAGCTTACCAATTAAAGGAACAGCGAGCCCAGTTAAAGTGGTTACACCGATGCACTCTGAAGACAGAGAGATCTTAGCGTGGTTTAAAGCTTGGAAAGTTGAGAATCAAATGAATGATTACAGTCAGGCTATTGAGCGCTCGACACAGTGGCAGAACCTGTATCCAGACCTACTGCTCAGCGATATTACGGCTCAAGGCAAAAGCGTGACTCATGCTCCGGCGTCTGAGTACCACTTTACCGGAACCGTGCTTATCGCCGATGACGACCCAATCAACCGCTTGTTGTTTGCAAAACAGCTTAAGCGCTTTGGGTTAAAGACGGTCATCGTTAAAGACGGCCAAGAAGCGATGGAAGAATTAGAAAATAGCGAAACACTGGTGGATATCATCATCACCGATTGCCATATGCCGAACATGGATGGCTATCAATTGACTGAGAAAATTCGTTCACTCGACAAGCTGAAACACTTGCCAATTATTGGCTGCACAGCCGAAGACTCGAAGCTGGTTATTGAAAAAGCTGAACACGTGGGTATGGATCAAGTGATCTACAAGCCTTATTCGTTTGAAGAGCTCGCATGTGCGATTGAGGAATTACTGCCCCAACAAGCGGTAGAAACGATCCAAGCAGACCAATCATGGGCACAGAATTACAGCCCAGAAGAACAGCTTCAAATGGCGACTGTTATTTTGGATTCGTTCAGCTCAGACAAAGCGATGTTGCTAGAGCCTGATCCAAACATCAAAGCGATAGCACACAGAATCAAAGGATCGGCAAGCCTACTCGGCTTAGATTCTCTCAATCATGCAGCAAAGGATTGTGAGAAAAATGCAGAAGACTTTATGTATTGTCACAAGTTAATTGAAGAGCTGGACTTGGCGATAGCCTCAGCTCAAGCGGTTATAAACAGGTTAGATTCACTATGAAAATTCTCATCGTTGAGGATTCATTGTTACAAGCAACACAAATTCAGATCCTACTTAAACGCTACAGCGTGGATGAGGTTTATACCGCTTACAACGGCGAAGATGCGATAGAGCTATGCAAACAACATCGCTTTGATATTGCGTTCTGTGACCTTCAATTGCCACAGATTGATGGTGTGTCGTTACTGGCTTCTTCGGAAGCTCAAGGATCAATACAAACTGTCGTCATCTTGAGTGCGATGGCTGATGCTGCGTTGGATTCAACCAAAAGCATGTGCAAACTCATTGGCTATAACGAAGTCGAAGCGATACCGAAGCCGGTCGATGAAACGCATATCCAGCGTTTGCTGTCGTCGTATAAACGCATACAAACCGCTAAGTCTATTCTGCCGACCGAAGTTAAGTTGGATGAACAGCAGACCATTGAAGCCTTTGAAAATGAATGGTTCACCAATGCTTATCAGACGCAACATGACGTTGAACAATCGACATTGGTAGGTGTTGAGGTACTTGCTCGGATCATGCATCCAGAATTAGGGTTGCTCACACCTTTCCATTTCATGGATACATTGCGTCAACTTGGGCTGATGGATCGACTTTTCTTCACTGTGCTTGAACTGGCTCTGAAAGACATCTCGTCGATGCGTAAGCCGATCCATTTTGCGATCAATATTGAGCAGTCAACATTAAAGCTTGAGATTGCCGACCAAGTCGCAAGTTTATGTGACAAGTATAAAATTGATCCGTCACTGCTGACACTAGAAATTACGGAGCACGAAACGATCCTACTGGATGCGCATTGCTATAAGAACATCGCAAAACTCAGCATGTTGGGCGTTGGATTATCGGTTGATGATTTCGGGACGGGTTATGCGTCTTTGTCTCAGTTGTCGAGCTTGCCATTTACTGAGCTAAAAGTAGACCGCAGTTTTGTAAACAACATTAGCGAAAACAAAAAGAATCAGATTCTAACGAAAGCTTGCATCAATTTGGCAGAAAACCTTGGCCTTTCTTGTATTGTCGAAGGTGTAGAACAGCAGCAAGACCTTGAATACTTAAAAACAATTGGCATGACCAAATATCAAGGTTTTATTACTTCAAAGCCTGCAAGCTTTTCGGAATTAACGTCAGTAAATAATTTAAAATAAACATGAAATTAACTCAATTAAATGCACTTATCGTTGATGACTCAGCGATAGTGTTATCAACTATTCGCAATATGCTGGTTCATATTGGCTTTTCAGAGCGTTTGATTTCAATTGCTAAGTCACCTCGTATCGCAATGGCTCTCACCAGCGACACCACCTTTGATGTGATCATTTGCGATTATAACTTTGGCAACACCATCAACGGCAAACAGCTATTTGAAGAGTTGAAGCAATCCAAAAGATTAAAAGACGACGGGATATTTATCCTAGTAACAGGCGAGAATTCGGCTTTGTCGATCCGCCCTATCTTAGAGCTTCGGCCAGATAACTACCTATTAAAGCCGTTCAACCGCGAAACGTTGAAGCAACGTATTACCAGCTCTCTGAAAAAGAAGCTGGTTTTGCAGAATATCTACAAGGCTGAAAGAGAGAACAACTACCAAGCGGGTTTAGAGTTCTGCGAAGAGTTAGTCGCATTCCATCCAGAATATTTTGCGACGATTCAGCAGTTCCGTGGAAGCTTTCTATCAAAGCTTGAACTCTACGACGAAGCTAAGCGTGTTTATGAAAAAGCGCTTGATGAAGGCAGTTTCGATTGGGCTCAAGCTGGGCTAGCGAACAGCCTTGCGAACTTAGGTCAGCTTAATGAAGCACAACGTATGATCGAAAGCTTGATTGATTCAGCGCCCACCAGCACTTTGTATCGAGACCAAGCCGCTCAGGTCAATCTGATCAGCAACAAGATTCCTGCGGCGATTGCACACTTTAAATTAGCAAGTGAACTCACCCCTGGAAATTCAGAGAGAGAGTTAGCAATCGCGAATCTATGCTTGTCGGTGAATGACTCGAGAACTGCGCTACTTCACTATCAAAACTACGTGCAGATCAACAGAGACACCTTCCGTGACAACTTGTACATGAAGTTGAATCATATTCGATTCTTGCTCTATTGCGCGTCGGATGGCATTGATAAGCAAACGAATTTGGATCAGGTCAATTACCTGATTTCTAAGATCCCTACCGAGGCAAGATCTGGACTTCAAACCGACTTGGCATTGATAGCAGCTCACATCGCGATGGAATCCAAGCAGTATCAAAAGGCAGTGACAATTTTGACCGCACTTCACGACAAGAATGACTTCAACGCATTTCCTGTGATTTACCACCATGCATGGTTGTTGGACAGAATGAGTTGTGAGAACGAATTTAAAGTCGCTGAGAATCGCTGCGGCATGTTGATCATCAAGACAGCAAACGAAACCGTTGTGTCGAGCCAGATGACGATGTGTGCTGAGATGAAAAATCGCAACACAGAAAAAATGACATGGCTTAAAGAAAAAAACGTCAGTATTAAGCAAGGCCAATCAGATTATAAATTGGTGCTCGTGGCTTACTTAGATATTCACAAGCGTTGCCCGATGATCAAAAACGTTTGTATGAACATCGTTAAACTGCTTTCTGTAATTTGGCCAGATTCAATGGGAGCTAAGCAAGTGCTTACTATCATCAAGCAATGTGATGAAGTGATCACCCAGCTTTATACCATTGATGAGCTGACAAAAAACAACTATCAAAACTACTACCGAAAGGCGCTTCTAGCGTGTAAGCAAGCAGATACTGCTGCTAACGCCAGCTTCTCTTTTATGTAACGGTTCTTTGAATTGGCTTCTCTAAATAACTGTCGCATACAAAAAATAACGCACATAAAAAAAGGCTTTGCCATTACAGCAAAGCCTTTTAAATCATCTATTTCGCGCGAGACGCTAAATAATTAGATTAACCGATGTGCGTTACGCCGCCCATGTATGGCTGAAGTACTGCTGGGATAGCAATACGGCCGTCAGCTTCTTGGTTGTTCTCAAGAATAGCAACCATAGTACGACCTACAGCAAGACCAGAACCGTTTAGTGTGTGTACAAGTTCAGGTTTCTTCTCGCCTTTACGACGGAAACGAGCTTGCATACGACGCGCTTGGAAATCCCACATGTTTGAACAAGAAGAGATTTCACGGTAAGTCTCTTGTGCTGGAACCCATACTTCTAAGTCGTAAGTTTTCGCAGAGCCGAAGCCCATGTCGCCCGTACATAGAATCACTTTACGGTAAGGAAGCTCTAGAAGTTGAAGTACTTTCTCAGCGTGACCTGTTAGCTCTTCAAGAGCTGCCATAGAGTCTTCTGGTTTAGTGATTTGTACTAGTTCAACTTTGTCGAATTGGTGCATACGGATAAGACCACGAGTGTCACGACCGTAAGAACCTGCTTCAGAACGGAAACATGGTGTGTGAGCTGTCATCTTAAGTGGCAGTTCAGCTTCATCAGTAATCGTGTCACGAACCATGTTCGTTACCGGTACTTCTGCAGTAGGGATAAGCGATAGAGTCTTAAGAGGTACGTCACTTACTTGCTCAGTTAGCGGGCTTGTGTGGAACAAGTCTTCGCCGAACTTAGGAAGTTGACCAGTACCGTATAGGCTATCGTGGTTCACTAGGTACGGTACGTACATTTCTGTGTAGCCGTGCTCATCAGTGTGAAGATCCAGCATGAACTGAGCAATAGCACGGTGTAGACGTGCAAATTTGCCTTTCATCACGATGAAACGAGAGCCAGAGATTTTAACTGCGCTAGCAAAATCAAGACCGCCAGACATTTCGCCTAGATCAACGTGATCTTTAACTTCGAAGTCGTAAGTCTTAGGTTGGCCCCAACGAGAAACTTCTACGTTATCGTCTTCGTCTTTACCATCTGGCACTTCTGCGTCAGGAAGGTTAGGAATAGACATTGTGATCGTTTCTAGCTCAGATTGAAGGTCAGCCAATGCTACTTTAGCTTGGTCTAGCTCTGCGCCTAAGTTGCCTACTTCTGCAAGGATACGCTCAGCTTCTTCATGGTCGCCTTTTGCTTTCGCTTGACCAATGGACTTCGATCGAGAGTTACGTAACGCTTGCAGCTCTTCAGTTTTCATCTGAAGGGACTTACGTTTTTCTTCAAGTTCACGAATTGTCTCTACATCAAGGGCGAAGCCTCGACGTGCTAATTTTGCCGCTGTTTCATCCAGCTCAGCTCGAAGTAATTTAGAATCCAGCATTGCTAATCCTATGCTTTAGTTATTTGAATATTCAGTAGTTTGCTACTGAATCACTGCTAAACCCCTAAAACTGGTGCTATTTCGACCAATTTCTAACGATTTAATTGAATTTTTATGACTAGGTAACGATATCCAAAAAAGACTACTTTTCATAGCGTTTTTGTGGGCTTTTTGCGTCCAAATCCGCCAGATAATCTAGCTTCTCGCCAATTTTGGTCTCTAAGCCTCGTTTTGTTGGGAAATAGTATTGCTTCTCTCCCATTTCAGGAGGCAGATACTTTTCCCCAGCCGCGTAGGCTCCAGGTTCGTCATGAGCATAACGGTATTCTTGCCCGTAGCCCATGTCCTTCATCAAAGTTGTGGGTGCATTCCGTAAATGATGAGGGACTTCATATTCAGGCAGATTGTGCGCGTCTGTTAACGCTTGCTTCCAAGCTGTATAAACGGCGTTACTCTTTGGTGCACACGCGAGATAAACAACCGCCTGTGCAATCGCACGCTCCCCTTCAGCAGGGCCAATACGTGTAAAACAATCCCAAGCCGACATCGCGACTTGCATTGCGCGAGGGTCAGCATTGCCAATATCTTCAGAAGCAATCGCCAGCAAGCGTCTAACGATATACAGAGGATCGCAACCTGCCGCAATCATGCGTGCCGACCAATATAAAGCCGCATCAGGGTTTGAACCACGAATTGACTTATGAACTGCAGATATTAGGTCATACCAAATATCGCCTTTATTATCAAAACGAGCGACTTTCTCACCGGCCACTTCAGCCAACAGCTGCAAGGTTATCGATTTCTCACCCTTATCGTTGTCTTCTGCCATGTCGTACAGCAGTTCAAGATAGTTGAGCGACATACGCGCATCACCGTTCACCAACTCAGCCAGACGGTCTAAGACGTTATCAGCGAAGTCAGCAGACACATCACCCAATCCACGCCGTTTATCTTCTATCGCTTGGCGAATAACAAGGGAGATATCGTCAGTATTGAGAGAAGTCAGTTTGTAGACACGCGCACGTGACAACAAAGCGTTGTTCAATTCAAAAGAAGGGTTTTCTGTCGTCGCACCAATAAAGGTCACGGTACCATCTTCGATATGAGGCAGAAAAGCATCCTGCTGACTTTTGTTAAAGCGATGGACTTCGTCCACAAACAGGATGGTTCTGCGCCCTGCTCGCTTGTTCTCACGCGCTTTTTCAATCGCAATACGAATGTCTTTTACGCCCGAAGTTACCGCCGATACGCGTTCAACTTCTGCATTCGCATAGTTTGCTGCTACTTCGGCTAACGTCGTTTTACCGGTGCCCGGAGGCCCCCACAAAATCATCGAGTGGATATGACCCGCTTCCAATGCTCTGCGAAGTGGTTTACCTGGGCCTAATATATGCTGCTGACCGATATACTGTTCGACAGTTTCCGGTCTCATACGAGCAGCAAGGGGACGAAAATCTTCGTCCCCCGCAAAATCTAAGCTGTAATTACTCAATTGCAATCTCTTGATTCGTTGATGGCATTAATGCCTATCGACGTACTACCAAACGATCTGCTTCTTTAGATCAGTTTCTTTGGTCGTCGACCTCGACACCTTCCGGTGCCACAAAAGTAAAGCGGTCTGCTGATGGCTTACCTAAATCAACGTTACTGAAAGTAAACTCACCTTTCTGGCCATCTTGTTCAATCACGTTAAAGCCCTGAACAATGCCCTTTTCGGTGATGTTAATCTGGAAATCACCTTGGTTAGAGTCCACTGCCGTTGGCGTTAGCGTAAATTGGTTACCCGTTTGCGCGACGTTGTAGTTATCCCAATCGCTTTCTTGGTTGCGAGTCAGTAGAACGAAAGGCGTTTGCGATGTCGCTTGTTCTTGCCAGTAAATGCTCACTTGCTCAATGAACGGGCTGTAGTACCACAAACTCTGACCATCAGATACCAATAGATTTTCATCAGGGAAAGTGGTTTCCCAACGGAATAAGCTAGGACGTGCAATCTCAACTGTGCCCTCACCTTCCATCACCACATCACCATCAGGGCTGGTCACGACTTGTTTAAAGTCAGCACTAAAACCTGCGTTCAATGCCAAGCGGCTACTCAGCTCTTCTTTCGGAGAAGCAAACACTGAGAAGCTCATAAATAAAAGTGCGAATACTTTTTTCATCAATAATCCTGTTAAAACATAAGTCGGTCATATTCTCGATTTGACCGACTTAATGGGCATAAGTTCATAGGGCGTGTAGACCTAATCTTTTGGTGGCGCTGGC
Source organism: Vibrio splendidus 12E03 (assembly GCF_000272105.2). Classification (GTDB taxonomy): domain Bacteria; phylum Pseudomonadota; class Gammaproteobacteria; order Enterobacterales; family Vibrionaceae; genus Vibrio; species Vibrio splendidus_I. Next base: position 69,573 of record NZ_AJZD02000062.1, on the reverse strand, counting down.
GCTAAGACTTCTCGGTTACCGTTATGGCCCGGAGCACTTACGATACCTTGCGCTTCAAGCTGCTCTACAATACGCGCTGCACGGTTGTAGCCGATCTTGAATCGACGCTGTACACCAGAAACCGAACCACGACGTGAATGAACAACGTGTTCTACTACTTGATCAAACAGAGGATCAACCTCTTCATCGCCTTCCATCTTCTCACCCGGAAGTAAGGTTTCAGGGGTTTGTTCACCGTTGGTGATTTCATCAATATAGTTTGGCTTACCACGCGCCTTCCAGTTGTTCACCACCGCGTGTACATCATCATCCGATGCAAATGCACCGTGAACACGAATGGTATGGCTAGAACCCGGCGGTAAGTAAAGCATATCACCCATACCAAGTAGCGATTCAGCGCCACCTTGGTCAAGAATGGTTCGTGAGTCGGTTTTAGTTGATACGGTAAAGGCAACACGCGTTGGGATGTTAGCTTTAATCAAACCAGTGATAACATCCACCGACGGACGTTGAGTCGCAAGAATCAAGTGAACACCCGCTGCACGTGCTTTTTGTGCCAAACGTGCAATCAGCTCTTCAACCTTCTTACCTACCACCATGATTAGGTCGGCAAATTCATCGACGATAACTACGATGTAAGGCAGTTTCTCTAGCAATGGCGCTTCTGGGTCCATGCTATCACCCGGCTTCCATAATGGATCATGGATTGGGTGACCCGCATCAGCAGCCATCTTAAGCTTATCGTTGTAGCCTTTAATATTACGAACACCTAACGCCGACATGAGCTTATAACGACGTTCCATTTCGCCTACACACCAACGAAGGGCATTCGACGCATCTTTCATGTCAGTAACGACTTCAGATAGCAGGTGAGGAATACCCTCATAAACTGATAGCTCAAGCATTTTCGGGTCAATCATGATGAAGCGAACATCTTCTGGAGATGCTTTATATAGCATACTCAAGATCATCACGTTCACACCTACAGACTTACCTGAACCAGTCGTACCTGCAACGAGAACGTGAGGCATTTTCGATAGGTCAGCAATCACGGCTTCACCTGCGATGTCTTGTCCTAGAACCACTGTCGTTGGTGATTTCGCTTCTTGGAACTGAGTGCTACCTACCACATCAGAGAAGAATACCGTTTGACGACTCATGTTAGGCAGTTCTAAGCCCACATAAGGTTTACCTGGAATAACTTCAACCACACGTACTGCTAATGCAGAGAGCGAACGAGCCAAGTCCATAGAAAGGCCCGAAATACGGCTCACTTTCACGCCTGGAGCCAGATCAAGTTCGAATCGAGTGATTACTGGACCTGGGAAAATATCAACCACATCAGCTTTGATCTTATAGTCCGCTAGCTTAGATTCAACAAGGCGAGCAATCGCTTCTAGTGCGTCACGGTCGATGAAGGTTTCACGCTTTTCAGGGTGGAACAACAGCTCAAGCGTTGGTAGAGGCTCTGCAGGCTTTGGCAAGTTAACATCTTGCTGAACCAAGAACGGGTTCTGTGCCGCCGCCATATTCGCTTGCGCTTCAGAGACAATACTTTGGAATGCTTCTACGTCCTTATCTTGGTTCAGAGGCTCATCTTCTGTCACCTCTTCCCAAGGAAGATCAATCGCTGGCTCTAGGCTTTGTTCTGTTGGCTGTGATGGCTCTGAATCTTCTTCTTGGTAAGAGAAAGGTTCAAATGGCTCATCAGCTTGCTCGGTGTCAGTCTGTTGAACTGCTGGAGCGAAAACCTGTTCGTCACTCTGCTCTTCCGTTGCATCAAACGGTGAAGCTTGTGCAGAGAAATCTTCTTGTAGCGTCTCTTCTGGCTCCCCCATTGGTGAAGCGTACAGAGATTCAGGCTGAACCTCTTCAGCATCAAATTCACTCGTTACTTCTGGCGAGCTATTGATTTCTAGTTCTGCACTTTCAAGAACTGTATCTGTAGGAGTGACGTCTTGTTGCTCATTCTGCATGTATTGCTGATACGCGACCTGAGATTCATGCGCGTCAACCTGTTCTTGCTCTGCAAGGTCATCTTCATACATAGCGGCGTTTTCTAACTGCTCGATAGTGGCATTAAGCTGCTTAGAACGCTCAACACCTTCTTCTAAAGGCTCTTCTGGTGCTTGGTAAACCGGCGCTACAGGGATCGGCTCAGGTTCAACTTGAGCTTGACGCTGAATCTGAGGCTCTTCTTGAGCTGAAGCTTCTTGCTTCGCCGGTGCCTCAACGGGCATGTGAATATTGTAATGACGCTTCGGTGTCGCAGCACTCTCTTGCGCACTTGCAGCCGCATCTGAAGAATCATTAGTTGCAGAGAAGCTCAATGCAGGATCAAGCGGATCTTGCTCTGTTGAGTGTTTATTGTCTTCTATAGCAGGAACGTCGCGGTAAGTTGGCTCTTGGTGACGTTCTTCAATTAAATCGCGATCTGCTGACTCTCTTAGTTGAGGCTCAAGCAACTCTTGGTCTTGGCCGCGAGCCTTGTTTACAACAGACGTGAACAGCTTGATTGCACGTTCACCTAACCATTCCACAATGTTCAACCAAGAAATACCAGTTAATAGAGTAAAACCAGCACCCCACAAGAAAAGAAGAACCAGCGTACTACCAAGAACATTCAACGTCGGAAGTGCAAGGCTTGTTAAGACGTCACCCACTACGCCACCTGATGAAAAATACCAGATGTCGTCAAAGTTGATATCCGCTAGACCACAACTAGTAAGGATTAGGATAGTCAGGCCGAGTAAGCGAGTGCCCCACAGCATGAAGTCGATCTGCTCGTCTTCATTACGTTTGCGGAATAATACCCACGCAGCAACCGTCACTAAGATAGGCAAAGGGTAAGCCAGAGAACCAAAGACAAAGAACAGCGTATCCGCTAACCATGCACCTAGGTAACCACCGGCATTCTGAATGTCACCACCCCACGCCGTTTGCGACCATGATGGGTCTGCAGGACTAAAAGTTAATAACGCAACGGCAAGTAGAATAGAGAAGAGAACACCCAAAATCAGGCTGCACTCTTTAAGACGTTGAGAACCATTCAAACGAGGAGACTGAGGCTCTTCACTCGTTTTAATGATTGTTTCTACTTTATTACTGCTCTGCTTGAACATAAACCAACTTAATAATTAAACGGGATAAAAACATAGCGAGCGGCACGCGCCGCTCGTTTCAATGAAACTACTGTTGATTTAACCATATCAAACCGAAAAACCCAATTCCAGAAAGCAAGAAAGCGGAACAAAAGTCCGCTTTCTTTCATTTCACCAATTGTGATTAACGAGTTTTAATCACAAGTTGATTAGTTTGTTTCACTTCTTCCATTACAACGTAGGTACGAGTGTCGTTTACGCCTGGTAGACGCAGTAACGTATCACCCAGTAACTTACGGTAAGCACCCATATCCGATACACGTGTTTTTAGAAGATAGTCAAAATCACCCGACACTAAATGACACTCTTGGATGTCATCAAGTTTCTGAACAGCGGTGTTGAATTGTTCGAACACATCTGGCGCACCACGGTTCAAAGTAATTTCAACAAACACTAAAAGTGAAGCATCAAGGTACTGTGGGTTCAGCAACGCTGTGTACCCAGTAATGTAACCTTGACGTTCTAAACGACGAACACGCTCAAGACATGGAGTCGGAGAAAGTCCTACTCGTTTTGAGAGTTCAACGTTTGAGATACGACCGTCTTTTTGCAACTCATTAAGAATGTTGCGGTCAATACGATCTAGTTCCTTGGACGGCTTCTTATAATTGTCTGCCATTTTTTATTCCACCTTATTACTTCCTTGCAAAAAAATATACTACAACTTTTTAATATTCAGTATCAAATTTTATCTAAACCTATCTATACTAGATATTAATTCGACAGAATTACCCTACACATAGATAAAACAACCAAAATAAAATGAGGAGTCAGGATGATCATTGGCGTACCTAAGGAAATCAAAAACCACGAATACCGCGTTGGTATGACCCCAGCTAGCGTGAGAGAACTAATCTCACACGGCCACCAAGTTTTTGTAGAAACCAATGCCGGTACTGGTATCGGTTTTTCAGACGATGATTACATCGCTGTAGGCGCATCCATTCTTCCTACTGCTGCTGACGTTTTCGCGAAAGCAGAGATGATTGTAAAGGTTAAAGAACCTCAAGCTGTCGAGCGAGCTATGCTTCGCGAAGGGCAAATATTATTTACCTATTTACACCTTGCACCAGATTTTCCACAAACTGAAGAGCTGATCAAGAGCAAAGCTGTCTGCGTAGCCTATGAGACTGTAACAGATAATATGGGTCGCTTGCCACTATTAGCACCAATGTCTGAAGTCGCTGGTCGCATGTCTATTCAAGCAGGTGCACAAACATTAGAGAAATCTAACGGTGGTTGTGGTCTTCTTCTTGGTGGCGTTCCTGGCGTTGAACCAGCAAAAGTTGTTGTTGTTGGCGGCGGTGTTGTAGGCGCTAACGCAGCACGTATGGCTGTTGGTCTTCGCGCAGATGTTACAATTCTTGACCGTAACGTAGATACGCTTCGTCGCCTTGATGAAGAATTCCAAGGTCGCGCAAAAGTAGTTTATTCTACTGAAGACGCTATCGAGAAGCATGTTCTAGAAGCAGACCTAGTGATTGGTGCAGTACTAATCCCAGGTGCAGCGGCTCCTAAACTTGTTACAAAAGAGCACATCGCTAAGATGAAGCCAGGTTCAGCAGTTGTTGACGTTGCAATCGACCAAGGTGGTTGTTTTGAAACTTCACACGCTACAACGCACGCAGACCCAACTTACATCGTTGACGATGTAGTTCACTACTGTGTTGCTAACATGCCAGGTGCCGTTGCTCGTACTTCAACTTACGCACTAAACAATGCAACACTTCCTTACATTGTTAAGCTAGCGAACAAAGGTTACCGCGAAGCACTTCTATCTGATAAAGGCTTCCTAGAAGGTCTAAACGTAATCCACGGTAAAGTGACTTGTAAAGAAGTTGCAGAGAGCTTTGACCTAGAATACGTAGACCCAGCAGAAGCAATCGTAATGTTTAACTAATGATGTAATGACTAACTGAACGCAATAATCTTCTCGTTGAAGCGTTCCGTTAACTCATACACATTAAACAAAAAGCCAGTACGACATTATGTCGCGCTGGCTTTTTTGCATTAATGGATTTAGTTCGTAAAAACACGTAACAGTACGATTTACCACTAGCGCTCGATTTTAACCCCATGAATCAATAGATTTCTTGGCGTAATACTGCGTTCACAGAACTCTTCAATCGTAGCTTCATAACCTTGCTCTTGCAGATAGATAGCGCGATCTAAAGCCAGCCATATCTCTAAAGGTCTTCTAAAGACTTGTTGAACCAAACTCAGCTTTTCCATTTCCCAGAAAAGCACTTCGCCTTGAACCAAATAAGAGTCAAAATCGATATCGGAACCCAGCGACATCTCTTTCACTTCAGATGCCCAACGGCAGAAGGATTCAAAACCCTCAGCTAACTCTGATTTTTTGATGCTCGGTACAGGAATATATTCGTCAATGTTAAGTTCAGCCTTAAGTAACTGGCTGAAGCCTAGACGATAGCTCATCTCTAGTTGACGATGTCTTTTTACTCTTTCACCACCAGTGACGGTTTCTTGAAGCGGGATTCTTAAATCGCTCTTACTTAACGTTAATGCTGATCTTTTCGAGACAAAAGACATCGCTTGGTAGTTTTCGTCTCGAATAAGATGATAACAACAAGGGGAAATCGTGACCGCGGGTAGCCCATGTGACACTGACTTTTTAACTAACTCAACATGAAGATCGCCACAAGCATGAAGGGCTACTGCATGTTGGTTTGAGTTAAATACGTCATCGGCCTTGTCTGAAAACGCATCTCCTTGAACAAAATTCATCGCTAACTTCTGGTCATCCGCAATCTTTTGTCCGCTTTCGCATAACGATTGCTGCCATTCAAAGCTAGTGACTTTTTGATCCGATTGCTGAGATAGGATTCGACCAAGAAAGCCTTTACCAGAACACCATTCGAGCCACTCTTTGCCATGGTGATGGCCTAATGCAGCCTCGCCCATTGCGACAATTTGATGTAGCTTTCGGCCAGGAATACCATCAGCAGTACCACGTGGGAGGTCTAAACCAACCAAAGCAGTGTTATCGAACTGGATGTTTTGGGTAGCAGTTTCTAATTCAGGTAGGAAACGAGTCAGTTCCTCGGCCAACAGCTCAGGGTTTTCTTTTAAAGTTTGAATGCTTTCAATGCTTAAGTCTTCTAACCAATCAACGAGTGGACGATTGACCTCTTTCCACGGCTGCTGTTGAGTTTGACATAGGTGAAAAGGCTCTGAACGCCAGTAAATCTGGTGCTCTAGCAAAAATGAATCGAGTATTTTAAATCGTGAATGCATGCTTCCCCCTATGATGCGTGGATTGTAGGGGTAAGAGGTCGAAATGGAAAGACTCGATAAAGAAAACGAAAACTAAAAGCCCAAAAGAAAAACGGCCTGCAAATACAGGCCGAATAAGAATCTAGATTTACACGACGAGATTAACGAACTGGCAGCTCGATATCTTTAAACATCTCTTCTATTTCTTCATTGGATTTCAAAGAAATAGCTTGCTCAACCACAGGGCGAGTTAAGTGCGGTGCAAAACGCTCCATGAAATCAAACATGTAAGAACGCAGGAAGGTACCTTTTCTAAAACCAATGCTGGTTGTGCTCGCACCAAATAGATGGCTCGCATCAATCGCAACCAAATCAGTATCTTGCTCGTGGTCAATCGCCATACTTGCAATTACACCAACACCAATGCCCATACGAACGTAGGTTTTGATTACGTCTGCATCGGTCGCGGTAAACACAACGCGCGGTGTTAACCCTACTTTGTTAAACGCGGTATCAAGCTCAGAACGGCCAGTGAAACCAAATACATAAGTCACGAGAGAGTAAGCCGCAAGATCTTCGATCGTGATATTACGCTTCTGTGCCAGAGGGTGATCTTTGGTCACGACGATCGAACGGTTCCAGTGGTAACAAGGCAGCATAATCGCATCTTGGTAAAGGTGTAGCGCTTCCGTTGCAATCGCAAAATTCGCTGTACCTTTAGCGACGGCTTCTGACATTTGGCTTGGCGTGCCTTGGTGCATGTGAAGCGATACTTTAGGGTAACGCGCCGTGAAACCTTTAATCACATCAGGCAGTGCATAACGAGCTTGAGTATGAGTCGTTGAAATATTCAATGTACCCATCTCTGGATGAGTGTGCTCACCCGCTACCGCTTTAATACTTTCAACGCGTGCCAAAATCTCTTGAGAGATACGAATAATATCTTCACCCGCTTGGGTAACCTGCGTTAGATGCTTGCCGCTACGCTCAAAAATCTGAATACCTAGTTCGTCTTCAAGTAATCTAACTTGCTTACTAATGCCAGGCTGAGATGTGTACAAACTCTCTGCTGTAGCTGAAACATTTAGGTTATGGTTTACAACCTCAACAATGTACTTCAGTTGCTGTAGCTTCATATCTAACCTCGTAATCCTTTACTCATTTCTGTGCTAACTTATTTGCAAAGAGAGCGTTATAGTCGCGTGTAATATAATTAATAGTTATAACGCTTCGAACACAAAAATGACAGAAAAATTGAGTTTTTCTAGCTTAACAAACAAAAACATCACTAACGCTTTGCAACCCAACCCTCATTCTCATACATTAGTTGGTAAGTTTTGATTGCCGATTTCGCTCAACAAGAGATAATCAGAAATTGCAATTTACGAGTGCCGATACACAATGGAATCGTGTATGCTCTCCAGTTAGCAATAGAAAATAATAAGCAGACTCAAATATATGAATATTGGTTTAATAATCGCCTTAGTAGCCGTTCTTTTGGTGTTAGTTTTAGGCTACAACATCATGCTTCAATATAAAGTTAAGGTAGAAACAGCGAAGAAACAGGAAGCTTCTCGTTATCTAACCATTATTGATGGTACAGAAGAACTGATTGGCAACGCTCATCACATGCCGTTTAGCCAAGATCTTCTTGTATGCTTAAACAATCGAATTCTTGATGCATTAGAAAACATGTATCAACTCGATCCAAAAAATAAGCAGCTTGCCCAACGCATTGAAAGCGTAAAACAACAGATTACTCAGCTTAAAGAGAACTACAAAGGTGGCGAGAGTACCGCTTTCCGCTCACCAAGCAGTGACAAGCAAGCGATCATGATGCTTAAGTTAGTTAAACGCCTGCGTGATACGGTACGTAACGAGCACAATAAAGGCCGTTTCGAGACTCAAGCTTATGTGGTTGAAAATGCTCGCCTAGAAACGATTCAAATCCGTATTAACATTGAAAATGTTATTAAACGTGCAAACGATTCGATTTCTCGCGGACAACCAGGCACAGCGATTCAGCTATTACGCAAAGGCATTGATGCTTTAGCGACTAAGAACGACTCCTACTCTAATCAAGCCAAAGAAAAGCTTCAGCAGATGCTCAACGAACTTGACCAGAAACGCCAAGACAAAAACGCTCAAGATTTGCAGCAGATGGAATCTAAAGAGCGTGAAGACGATATGGATGCCCTCTTCGGTCAGAAGAAGAAATGGTAACAGTCTAACTCAACACTTAAAGGCCGCCTTATTTACATTAAATAGGCGGCCTTTTTTGTAGCTGTTGAATTTCCTTTCTCTGTATAGGGAGATCTCTTGAGCTGTGATAAAATCCCCGCATTATCAACAAACTTTCCCTGACCATGTATCAAGAATTACTCGCTCCAATCCACTCTTTTCTTAAAGCCGAAACGCCAGATTCATGGATAGATGAAGCCAAAAAGCCTGAAAATCTTCACATCATTCTACGCGATCACATGCTGTGTGAACTGAAGGCTGCACAGAGTGCTTTGTTCCTTATCCGCAAGTACGCAGTTGATAAAGAAAGCGCGAAACAACTGAATGAATGGATTTTGCCATACGAGCAATTTGCTTACCGTCGTATCGGAGACTTAGAGTCTCTGCGTGGTAAAAGCAACGTATCCAAGCAAATCACAGCGAAAGAAGGCTGTAATTACGGTGCTGACCTAATCGATAAGATGGTTTTACTGATCAAAGAAGAGCTGCATCACTTCTACCAAGTCATGGAGTTGATGGAGAAGAAAGGCGTGACTTACCAGCCAATCGAGGCGGGTCGTTACGCTAAGGGCTTGATCAAACAAGTTAAGACTTACGAGCCTGATGCCCTGGTTGATAAGCTTATCATCGGTGCGTTTATTGAAGCTCGCTCTTGTGAGCGCTTCGCTAAATTGGCTCCTTTCTTGGAAGAAGACATGGAGAAGTTTTACGTGTCTCTACTTCGTTCAGAAGCTCGCCACTACCAAGATTACCTTGAGCTAGCAGAACAGATCGCAGGGAAAGATATTTCAGAGCGTATTTCGCATTTTGCTCAAGTAGAAGCTGATCTTATCACTTCAGAAGACAGCGACTTCAAATTCCATAGTGGTGCTCCGGTTTAGGCTCCACACAGAACATTCAGTCCAGTTTAGACTAATCCAGACTAAAAAATTAAGGCCAGCAATTTGCTGGCCTTCTTTATTTATATCTCAATCCAAATATAGACTTAAGCAAGCGTACCGTTGATCTCTGCAAGTACAGCAGCAGGGTCTATCGCTTGCGTAATCGGACGACCAATAACAAGGTAGTCTGAACCTGATTCAATCGCTTTAGAAGGCGTCATGATGCGCTTCTGGTCACCCACATCTGCGCCGACAGGACGAATACCTGGAGTAACTAGCTTGAACTCTTGACCAAGTGCACCTTTAAGCAAAGAAGCCTCTTGTGCAGAACATACAACACCGTCTAAGCCAGAGTTTTTCGTTAGAGAAGCCAAGCGCATCACTTGTTGTTGTGGTTCAAGATCCAGACCGATACCCGCTAAGTCAGATTGCTCCATACTGGTGAGTACCGTTACACCGATTAACAGTGGACGATCTTTGCCATAAGGTTCTAAGATTTCGCGAGAAGCCGTCATCATACGCTCACCGCCACTTGCGTGTACGTTCACCATCCAAACACCCAGTTCAGCGGCAGCACGGACTGCTTTTGAACATGTGTTCGGGATGTCGTGGAATTTAAGGTCTAAAAATACTGAGAAACCACGCTTATGTAATTCACGAACAAATTCAGGGCCAAACAGGGTAAACATCTCTTTGCCCACTTTTAGGCGGCAAGATGCTGGGTCAATTCGATCGACAAAGGCTAACGCATCCGCTTGATTATCATAATCCAAGGCTACAATGATTTTTTGGTCGTTCATTTCATCTCCTAACGCAGTTAACTTTCTAAAAATTTCTAATCACCTAAGCAGGTGATAAATAACAGTCATAAAAATGCAGCCCGAAAGCTGCAATTAATAATTTGGTCTTAAAGTGACCACAAATCTATTCACCATCAAGCCCACGAATAGGCTTGATCGTCCCCCACCCTTTACATGAAGGGCAGTGCCAATACAAAGAGTGTGTCGAGAAACCACACTGACGACAACGGTAATGAGGCTTAACCTTAAGCTGTTCACCAACCATAGATTGAAGTGTGGTTAAGCTGTCTTTTGCTCGGCCTTCTTCTGCTTCCGCTAGGTGGTAATCGATTAATCGATAAAAACCTTTCATAGTTGGGTTTTTAACAAGCTGCTTTGTCAGTAGCTCTTGAGCTGAGCCTACATCTTCATGGTGAGCAACCAATTGCGCCAGCATCAGTTCGGCAGATACACCGGCTTTCTTCTGAATACACGCTTTGAGGAACTCGACCAATTGAGCTTCTTGTCCAAGCTTGTGGTAACACTCAGCAAGGGTTGGCAACACCTCACTGATAAAATCGATATCTTGTTCAAGTACCGATTCAAGACAATCAATTGTCTTTTGGTAATCTTCGTTCGCTAAGTGGAACTTCCCTAGTGCGATACTTGCGCGAACACATTTAGGGTCTTCAGAAAGCGCCTTCTTAAAATGCTGAAGCGCTTTAGAACGATTACCATCGGCTTGTTCTTGCATTGCAAGCTCACACCAGAAATGCGCAACGGTCGCACGCATCTTCATTTTTTTCTTGCCGAGCTTAACTAAGATATTTCCGTAATGGATAGCCTTGTTCCACTCGCGGGTCTGCTGGTAAATAGCAACCAACTGCTGTAAAGCGCCCTCTTTATGGTCAGGTTCTTCTACAAGCTGTTCAAAGATTTTTTCAGCGCGATCAAGGAAACCAGAGACCATATAGTCTTTGGCTAATTGTTGCAGTGCGAGGTTTTTCTGATCGAGGGTAAGCCCCGAACGAGAGATGAGATTTTGGTGAATGCGAATAGCGCGGTCGACTTCGCCTCTTGAGCGGAACAAGTTGCCCAAAGCTAAGTGAGTATCGATGGTTTCATTGTCTACTTGAAGCAGCTCAATGAAGTGATCAACCGCTTTGTCAGATTGATCTGACAGTAATAGGTTCAAACCCGTCACGTATTGACGGGAGATCTGGTGTGATTGCTTTTGTTTTTCTTGCTGAGCATTACGATTACCCATATACCAGCCATATGCGGCTGCGATGGGCAAAAGTAAGAACAGTAACTCTAACATCAAATATAGCCTTTAAGCTTTAGTATCAGCAGCGACCTGCTTTGATTGCTTATTGAGTTGCTTCTTTAAGCGATGAATTTTTAGCTGAGACCGCATGTGCATGTTACCAAAGACTAACCAAGCAAGGGCGAAGCCTGAAACGAATACAACACCTAATAAACTTGAGAGGTGGAAGTCACCTTGCGCTAGCAGATAGTTGAAATTTACAGTTGTTTGGTTTTGAGAGCCTAAAGCCAGTGCAATTAGGAAAAGTGCGATAACGGCGACTATTTTTATAATTTTCATAGTTCATCACTCATTGGTTGGTTAGCTGTACGATTATGCAGGAAAATTACTAATCAGACCACCATATTATGGTCATAAAAAAGCGGCATACATTATAGTATGCCGCTTTTCTTAATTCCGATAAGTAGGCTACATTCCTGAGTTTACTCGTTCACGCAGCTCTTTACCTGGTTTGAAGTGAGGAACGTATTTACCTTCTAACTCTACCTTGTCACCAGTCTTTGGGTTACGTCCAACACGAGGCTCACGATAATGCAGAGAAAAGCTGCCAAAACCGCGAATTTCGATTCGATCACCACTTTCTAGTGTTGAAGCCATATGCTCTAAAATGTCTTTTACAGCGTCTTCAATTTCTTTTGCAGAAAGATGCGTTTGCTCAGCGCACAGTCTTTCAATCAATTCAGACTTAGTCATAGTTACCCTCGTTGGTTTTCTTTTTAGAAATTATAGACCTATCGGAAAAATAAGCAAAAAAAAAGGAGCCTTACGGCTCCTTTCTTGGCTAGATAGCTATAATTCTCTTAATGAGAAGCTATTATTCGCCTTTAGCAGCTTTGAATGCGTCTGCCATTGCGTTACCGAACGCGCCTTCTTCAGACTTGTTCAGTGAAGCCATTGCTTCTTGCTCATCAGCTTCATCTTTAGCTTTGATAGATAGGTTGATTACGCGGTTCTTACGGTCTACACCAGTGAACTTCGCTTCAACGCTGTCGCCAACGCTTAGGATTAGAGATGCATCTTCGATACGGTCGCGAGAAACTTCAGAAGCGCGGATGTAACCTTCAACGCCTTCGATTAGCTCGATAGTAGCGCCTTTCGCGTCAACTGCAGTAACAGTACCGTTTACAAGAACACCTTTCTTGTTGTCAGCAACGTATGCGTTGAACGGGTCGTTTTCCATTTGCTTAACGCCAAGAGAAATACGCTCACGCTCTGCATCTACTGCTAGAACAACAGCAGAGATTTCGTCGCCTTTCTTGTATTCACGTACAGCTTCTTCGCCGGCAGCGTTCCAAGAAATGTCAGATAGGTGTACAAGACCGTCGATACCGCCTTCTAGACCGATGAAGATACCAAAGTCAGTGATAGACTTGATCTTACCAGTAACTTTGTCGCCCTTAGCTTGCATTTCTGCAAATGACTGCCATGGGTTAGCTTTACACTGTTTCAGACCTAGAGAGATACGACGACGTTCTTCGTCGATATCAAGAACCATAACCTCAACTTCGTCGCCAACATTAACAACTTTAGAAGGGTGGATGTTCTTGTTAGTCCAATCCATTTCAGAAACGTGTACTAGACCTTCAACGCCTTCTTCGATTTCAACGAAGCAGCCGTAGTCAGTTAGGTTTGTAACACGACCAGAAAGCTTGTGACCTTCTGGGTAACGCTTAGCGATTGCTACCCATGGATCTTCGCCTAGTTGCTTAAGACCTAGTGAAACACGAGTGCGCTCACGATCGAACTTAAGAACTTTAACTAGGATTTCGTCACCAACGTTAACGATCTCTGATGGGTGCTTAACGCGCTTCCAAGCCATATCTGTGATATGTAGAAGACCGTCAACACCGCCAAGGTCAACGAATGCACCGTAGTCAGTAAGGTTCTTAACGATACCTTTAACTTCAGTACCTTCTTGTAGAGTTTCAAGAAGTTCGTCACGCTCAACACTGTTTTCAGATTCGATAACAGCACGACGAGAAACAACAACGTTGTTACGCTTCTGGTCTAGCTTGATTACTTTGAACTCTAGCTCTTTGTTTTCTAGGTGAGCAGTGTCACGGATAGGACGTACGTCTACTAGAGAACCTGGAAGGAAAGCACGGATACCGTTAAGTTCAACAGTGAAACCGCCTTTAACTTTACCGTTGATGATACCAACAACAGTTTCAGCTTCTTCACAAGCTTTCTCAAGTACGATCCAAGCTTCGTGACGCTTAGCTTTCTCACGAGAAAGTTGAGTTTCACCGAAACCATCTTCAACAGCGTCTAGAGCTACGTCTACTTCAGCACCAACTTCAACTTCAAGTTCGCCAGCAGCGTTCTTGAATTGTTCAGCAGGGATAGCAGATTCAGACTTAAGACCAGCGTCTACAAGAACGAAACCGTTCTCGATAGCTACTACAGTACCTTTAACGATGCTGCCTTGTTGGAATTCAGTTTCAGATAGAAACTCTTCAAAGAGTTGAGCAAAAGATTCAGTCATTATTTAATCTTCAATAATTAAACGTCCATGGGTATCCTACCGCATGGGGTTGATAAATTCGCCAGTCATCATCCTTGCGACCAACGTTCGTACTAGCTCGGCGAAATTACCCAGCCAGTTTCGATTCAATATAGTGTAGTGCTTTTTCTACTACCTGCTCAATATTCATTGAGGTGGAGTCAAGCACTAGAGCATCCTCTGCAGGGCGAAGTGGCGCCACTGGGCGATTACGATCTCGGTCGTCTCGCTCTTGGATCTCGCTCAAAAGGTCGTCAAATTTAACATCTAACCCCTTCTGTTGCAACTGTTTAAGGCGGCGACTCGCACGCTCTTCAGCACTTGCATCTAAAAATATTTTCGCTTCAGCTTCAGGAAACACAACCGTTCCCATGTCACGACCATCTGCAACCAAACCAGGCGCAGCGCTGAATGCGCGTTGACGACGAAGCAGTGCTTCGCGAACGCGAGGTAAAGCAGCAACTTTTGAAGCCGCCATGCCTGTCTCTTCTTTACGAAGTTCACCAGACACATCTTCACCTTCTAGGATAACCTTAACTAAGTCGCCTTCAGCAATAAACTGCACGTCTAAGTGTGTAGCAAGCGGTACTAAAGCATCCTCTGATTCAGTATCCACACCATGGTGAATTGCCGCTAAAGCCAATACGCGATAGATCGCACCTGAGTCTAGAAGATGAAAGCCTAGCTTATCTGCTAGCAACATACACAGGGTACCTTTACCTGCACCACTTGGTCCATCAACCGTAATCACTGGGCTTTGAGAAGGCATCTTTTACTCCACGTTTTGTCGTAAGTTTTATTCTGTACTAGCGATTCGCCATTACTTTATAGGCGGCATATTATAGAGAAAAATTGGAACTCGAGCGAGGTAAATCTCAGATAATTCCGTGTTGATGATGCATAAAGCAATGCAACTATCTCAATATCCGTTTGCTTAGGTCAATAAGACACACACGCGCTTTTCGATAGCGCACTTTTCGTTAGATAGAAAAAAGCCTCGCAATAGGCAAGGCTCATCATTTCTAATTTTGTAGAGCAAAGAAGAACTCGCTCAAAGAAGCTTAGCCAATAATAGCTCGAACCGCTTCTAGGTCTTCAGGCGTATCAACACCAGCAGCCGGCGCTTCCGCCGCAACATCTACGTGGATTTTTTCACCGTACCAAAGCACGCGTAATTGCTCTAGGCACTCAATACGCTCAAGAGTACTTGGTTCCCAATTGATGTAGGTATTGATAAAACCCGCTCGGTAAGCATAGATACCAATATGACGAAGCAAAGGAGATTCCGCTGCAGTACCGTTGTTCGCGTAAGCATCGCGATCCCAAGGTATGGTTGCTCGGCTAAAATACAAGGCGTAACCGTCTTTATCAGTTACAACTTTAACGGCATTAGGGTTAAACACTTCATCAGCATGAGTAATTTCCACACCTAACGTTGCCATCGGAGCTGTACTGTTCGCAAGATTATTGGCAACCTGATTAATGATCGCAGGTGGAATAAGTGGCTCATCACCTTGAACATTCACGATAATATGATCATCAGGAATCTTCATAACTTCAATCACTTCAGCTAGGCGTTCAGTGCCTGACTCATGATTCGGTGATGTCATACAAACGGTCGCGCCAAATGCTTTAGCCGCTTTTTCAACTCGAGCGTCGTCAGTAGCGATAATAACGTTATCGGCACCCGCTTTCATTGACTGTTCGTATACCCATTGAATCATCGGCTTTCCACCAATGTCAGCAAGTGGCTTCCCCGGTAAACGGCTCGATTGATATCTTGCAGGTATAACAACCGTATAAGACATTACTTACCCTCATCCATAGAAACGGTGCGAGCTTCAGGTTCTAAAAGAACAGGAATACCCTCTTTAATTGGGTAAGCAAGGCGATCAATTTTACAAACAAGCTCTTGCTTATCCTTGTCAAAAGTTAGTTTACCTTTACATACAGGGCAAGCAACGATCTCAAGTAGACGGTGATCCATAGTATTCCATAACCTCTTTTATTCTTTTTAAAATTTGCTGTTGCGAATCTTCATCAAACTGCGCAGAAACTGGAAGATACCACCAGTTATCTTGCGCATATTCTTCGCATTTTACAGCGTCTTTTTCTGTCATAATCAGATTCATACCTTTATTAGCTAAGGCATGAAGTTCATCTTGATCAAAATCTTGATGGTCGGCGAAGCCCTGTGTGAAAACCACATCACCATCAAGATCTTCCAATGTTTTAAAAAAGCGCGGTGGGTGGCCAATACCGGCAAAAGCCACCAGCTTCTGTAATTCTGCCACAGACCTTTTCTGACCAGTCTTTAGGTTAACTGCTTGGCTTGGAAGCAAAGACATCGAGAACTCTCGACCGTGCGCTTTACCGCCATTGTTTACCAAAAAGTCGACTTCATCTAAACGAGAAACCGGCTCTCGTAATGGACCTAAAGGAATCAAACTCTCACTACCAAAGCGTCTTGCGCCGTCGATAACTGCAAATTCAATGTCGCGTTCAAGCGCGTAATGCTGAAGGCCATCGTCAGTGATAATCACATCAACGCCTTTGCTCAGCAATGCTTTCACTGCGTTAGCTCGCACAGGGTCGACTGCGACTGGCGCACCAGTTCGCTTACGAATCAAGCGAGGTTCATCACCCGAATGCTCAGCTGGGGTATTTTCATCCAACACCAACGGATAGCTTGGTGCTTTTGCACCGTAGCCACGAGATACGACTCCGGGTTTAAAGCCGTTGGCTTGCAACATCTCAACTAACCAAATCACAACCGGTGTTTTACCATTTCCACCAGCAGTAATATTGCCCACAACAATAACAGGTAAAGGCGGGCGGTAGGTCTCTTTCTTCCCCGATAGATAAGCGTCACGGCGCTGACTACTGATCATTTTGAACAGCAGACTCAGTGGCCACAAAAGCGGCCAGAGAAGATATTTCAACGGGTGATTGTTAAACCAAATCTTTTCGATCACAACAAGACCTAATCTTATCCGCTGAACTGAATTCGGTGTAATTGTGCATAGGCGCCATCATGTGCGATTAGCTCAGCATGTGCGCCCCTTTCTACAATATGACCATCATCAACCACTAGAATCTCATCGGCTTGCTCGATGGTAGAGAGTCGGTGTGCGATAACTAATACTGTTTTGTCTTTCTGCAGCTCTTCTAGTGCGGATTGAATAGCTCTCTCTGACTCTGTATCCAGTGCAGACGTTGCCTCATCAAGAATCAAAACCGGAGCATCTCTCAATAGCGCTCGAGCAATCGCAATACGCTGTCTTTGACCACCAGAAAGACTCGCGCCATTCTCGCCCACAACAGTATCAATGCCATTTTCCATGCCATCGATAAACTCACTTGCATGAGCAAGCTTAGCCGCGTGTTCGATCTGCTCACGTGAATACTGTTCTTCTGCTGCGTAAGCGATGTTGTTAGCCACCGTATCGTTAAACAGATGTACATTTTGAGAAACGAGAGCAAAGTGCTCACGCAGGTTTCTCAATTCGTAATCACGAATGTCGTGGCCATCAAGCTCAATTGAACCAGAGTCTACGTCATAAAAACGAGTAAATAGGTTGGCAATGGTACTCTTACCCGAACCCGACCGCCCAACAAGCGCAACCGTTTTACCTTTCGGTATATTAAAGCTGACCTTATCAAGTGCTGGTTTCTCTGCACCGTCATAAGTAAACGTGACATCTTTTACTGCAACTTCACCCGTTACAGTTTCAGGTTTCAACGTTCCTTTGTTTTGCTCGGTATCTAGATCCATCAAACCAAATAGAGTCGTACTCGCAGCCATACCACGTTGGAATTCAGACGTTACGTTAGTTAACGCCTTTAGCGGACGTAATAGACCAAACATTGCAGAGAACACAACAGTGAATGTACCAGGAGTAAGCTCGGCTTTAATAGAATCGACACTAGCAAGGAATAGAACAACAACAATCGCAACTGATGCGATCATTTGAATAATTGGGTTAGCAGCCGCTTGAGCCGTGATTAGCTTCATGCTTTGTTGGCGCATTTGGTTACTAACTTTATCAAAGCGGTGTTTTTCTAGATCTTGACCACCGTAAGTTAGAACCACTTTATGCCCTTTCAGCATTTGTTCAGCTGAAGAAGCAACGTGACCCATGCTGGTTTGCATGTTCTTAGAGATCTTTCTGAATCGCTTCGATACGATACTGATCGCCCACGCAACAAGAGGAGCAACCGCAAATAGAACCAAAGACAACTGCCAGCTGTTCCAGAACATCAATGTTAGCAAGCCAATAATGCTTGCACCTTCACGCACAATGCTGACTAGCGCTTTACTCGTCGCGGCAGACACTTGCTCAGAATCGTAAGTAATTCGAGATAGCAGCGCACCTGTCTGTTCTTTATCGAAGAAAGAAACAGGCATGTGCATGAAATGGCTGAAAATTTTGCGACGAATTTCCATAACCACATTGCCAGAAACCCAGCTCAAGCAATAGGTTGAGACGAAACCACTGACACCACGAATGAACATCATGGCAAAGATAATGATTGGAAGCGTGCGTAAAAAGTCAGATTCAGCATTACCAAAGCCTTCATCAAGTAACGGCTTTAGTAAGGAAATCATATAGGTATCAGAAACGGCATTTATAATAAGCGCAATTACCGCAACACCTAGGCCGGCCTTATATAATCGAATATAAGTCCAAAGTCTTTTAAATGTGACCCAGGTAGTTTCATCTGTTTGTGTTGACATAGAATCGCTTAATTTTCTCACAATAATCTATCTATTCTACTCCCTTACGGAGCATCTGCCTATACCACTGCCCGCCTTGTTGCTCTCTAATCGCATGATATTGCCAACCTTCTTTGCTAAGAGTGATGGTTATTTGTCCGCTTTCTCCAGTATCTAGCCAAGTACTCCCCGCTTCCTGATAACGTTCAATAACAGACTCACTCGGCATTCCCCACTGGTTGCCTTTGGCAAGAGAAGCTATCGCCAACTGAGGAGACACCGCCTCAATAAACGACTTAATCGATGACGAATCGCTGCCATGATGCGGAACCAACATAACATCACTCCTTAGCTGTTCTCCTTCACGAGCAAGTAACCACTCACTTACCAGTTCAATATCACCAGTGAGCAACATTGAGAAATCAGCACTATGATCTGAGATCTTGACCACACACGAATGTGGGTTATACGCCCTCTTTACTTGCTTAGGCGGCCACAACACCTCAAAAACAACATCTTGCCAGTTCCAAACCTCTCCAATAGTACATGTTTGAATATTAGACGGGGCTTGAGTGATAGATTGGCGTTCTTGAATAATGTTCTGACTGGTTCTTATCCACTTTGGCGTATAGTTCTTAAGTAATGCCGGATAACCACCAGCATGGTCAGAATCGAAATGACTCACAATCACGCCTTCTAATTCATAAATCCCCCGCTGATTCAAAGTAGGAATCAACAAAGACTCAACAACCGAGCCTCCTGGCCACGCATTGCCAAGATCATAAACAACAATCTGATTGTTCTTTTCCAAGACCAAAGACAACCCATGCCCAACATCCAAGATATCAATAGTTAGTTTGTCTTGCTGGGGTTTGCTGAACTCCCACCACAGCACAAACACTGCAGTTACCAATATCGATAATGTTCGCTTGAAATACCGACTAACAAAGCTCAAAAACAAGATAAGGAATACTGATAATGCAATCGTCTGATTATCGACTTGGATCCAAAATCGCTCAGAGAAAGGAAGACTAAATACAAGAGGCTCGAGCGACAAGTCGACCAACTTCCACACCTGGCTAACCAAACCATTGTCTAGCGCCGTTATACCAACCACGCCAGACACTGACTCCGATATTAAGCTTACAAACATTGCCAGAAACAACAGCGGGATCGTCACCATCGATACCCAAGGCAAGAGGAGTAAATTGTAGCAAACAGAGACTAAACTGAATCCTTTGAAAAACAACATCGAGAAAGGCGCTATCAGGAATGTCAGCATCAGTTGAATCTTAATCAATTGGAGTGCGGGATCGATAAATGTAGAGGTTGAAGCTAAACGCTGAGTACTTAATGCGATATAGAGAACAGCGCCCAATGCACCAAAGGACAACCAGAAACTGCTCGACAAGGCTGAAAACGGCCAAATCAGCAGGACCACGCACAAGCTTAAAGCGACATACCGGAGCAAACTGATATTTTGCCCACGCCACAAGAAATAACTCGCGATGACACACATCACTAAGGCTCTCAAAGTTGGCAGCGTGAATCCAGCAAACCAACTATAGAAATACGCCAAGCCGAGCCCGAATATTGTAGGTAACCAAAGAAATGAAGGGGAAAGTAACCTTAATATATTGCCAATCTGATAGCCGATACCAAAGGCAATCCCAATATGCAGCCCCGAGATAGCCATCAAGTGAATCAGGCCACTGCTTTTAAGCATATCCCACCGCTGAGGCGGAATAAGGTCTCGATACCCAAAACTCAAAGCGATAATGAGATCTTGATTTGCCAGCAGACTTAACCTTTCAAGGCTGGCTTCAAACCATTGGGCGCGTAAGTTGGTGCTAGAATGAATTCGGTACTTGGTATCGGCTCTGTAAGTTGCATTGGCAACCACGCCAGCACTAAACAAGTACTTTTCGAGGTCAAAGCCTGCTTCATTGAGTTTGCCCCATATCGGCTTTATTGAGGCCGATAAATAGACATCATCTCCAAGCGTTAACTTAAAAGGAGTAAACAAACGCAATTTTATCAATTGGGGAAAGATTAATTTTTCGCCGCCAATTGATCTGGCTACTATTACGCTTTCAAAACCATGGCTATTTTCACTAAAAAGGCTAACAACCGACGCATTTATGGTAGTATTCTGCCCTGATTGGAATAAGCGACTCGTTTGTATTTCAATCGCATTCCCTAGGCAGATAACTAGTATCAATGCTGTTACTGGACCTCTTGCACGCCGGAAAACGCTATACTTTGTTGATGCTACCAGTAACAACAGCATCAATGGTGCCCAAACCCAATGTGGCATCACAGGCCAGAAGCTGGCAGACACAACTGTCGCAGCAAATGAAATCAAGAACCAAGTGTTAAACAAGAGAGTAGCTTCCTCCTATGCCAAGAAAGTTTATCAAACGATTTATGCCTGACCATGATCTAATCAAGCGTCAGAAAGCATTGAAAGTTTTTGGCAATGTTTTGTACAACCCCAACTTATGGTGCCTTAATCGTCGCTCTGCGGCTGGCGCGTTTGCTGTTGGGTTATTCATGGCGTTTGTCCCTCTACCAAGTCAAATGATTATGTCTGCAGGCCTTGCTGTCGCATGTGGCGTTAACCTGCCTTTAGCTGTCGCACTTGTTTGGATCAGTAACCCGGTTACCATGCCTGTTCTCTTCTACTTTGCTTATAAAGTCGGGGCGTTTGTTATGCATGTGCCACCTCAAGCCTTCCATTTCGAATTGTCTTGGGACTTCATCTTGGCGCAAATGAGCACTATAGGGCCTCCGTTCTTATTGGGTTGTCTGATTTGTGGTGTGGTTTCAGCAATGATTGGCTACTTTGGTATTCGCGGTTTATGGCGTTACTCAGTAGTAAGAAGTTGGAAGAAGCGACAAGCAAGGCACTGAACGCCATCACTTGTTATTCAATTTAACCTTGTATTTGCTTCACTTAAAACGCACACAAGTTAAAATCAGATGAGCCACTAACCTCTACAAGATTGGCATGTAACGAAAGTCGTAAAGAACACGAATTGAATTCAATAAAAAAGGATCCCATTGGGATCCTTTTTTATATTTATCGATGCGGAACTGCTTTGTTATTTAAGCTAATGCTATTTAGAACTCAGCACTGAGGCTGGATTCAACTTCGCTGCTCGTGATGCTGGGTACCATGTCGCCAGTAAACTCAGCACAATCGCAGTGCCGGAAACCACAACAACATCCGTCATATCAAGTTGTGATGGCAAGAAGTCGACAAAATAGATATCACCGGACAAGAACTGATGATCGACCAGCTTTTCAAGCCCTTTGATTAGCGTCGTAAGATTAAGCGCCACTAAGACACCTATCGCACTCCCTACTAAACTGCCTAAAACGCCTGAGAACACGCCCTGCCAAACAAAGATGCGCTTCACAAGACCATCTGATGCGCCCATGGTTCTTAAGATCGCGATCTCCGATGCTCTGTCTTTTACTGCCATTATTAAGGTCGAGACAATATTGAAACAAGCAACACCAATAACCAGTACCATCACCAGATACATAATGGTGCGAACCAACTGAATATCTCGGTACAAGAAGCCAAACTTCTGTTGCCAGCTTCGTAGATACACATACACATCAAGCTGGTTACCCACTTCACGCACAATAGAGTTCGCGTTCAGCACATCGGTCACTTTTAAAGAAACTCCAGTTACTGCCTCGCCTAGGTTTGCATAAGCTTGAGCATCGCCAATCGGGATTAGCGCCAAGCTGTGGTCTATCTGGCCATTAAGCGTCAACAAACCGACCACTTTAACGCGTACACGCTTCGGTGCTTGCACCTTCACTGAACCATTAACAGTGGGAATCATCAAAGTCAGATAGTCACCGACTTTCGCGCCAAGCACATTCGCCACACCAGAACCTAAGATGATTTGTTGTTGCCCTGCTTTAAACTCACTCCAAGCTTGTTTATCGATAAATTTCGATAGGCTTGATACCTGTTGTTCAAGTTGTGGATCAACACCACGAACTTCAATTGCTTTGAGTTCTTTGCCCTTTTCAGCAAGAGCGGTAATTTTTACATAGGGTGCTGCAGCTACAACTTTATCATTTTTCACCGACTGCTCAATCACGTGCTCCCAGCGAGTCACTGGTTCATTGACACCCTCGAATTCACCATGTGGAATAACGGAAAGTACACGCGACTCAAGCTCTCGCTCAAAGCCATTCATCGCAGACAAACCAATGATGATCACGGCCACACCAACGGCAATACCAATCGTCGAAGACAAAGAGATGAACGACACCATTTTGTCTCGTTGTTTCGCTCGGCTAAATCGGCCACCTATCAATAGAGATAAAGAAGAAAACACTTAGCTATCCTCTTTTTCTACGTTGACCAATAAACCATCTTGCATGTGAAGCTGGCGATCCATCTTACCTGCAAGTTCACCATCATGAGTTACTACCAAAAAGGCCGTGTCGTACTCACGGTTTAGTTCACGCATTAAGTCGTAAATAGAAAGTGCTGTGTTGTGATCAAGGTTGCCGGTAGGCTCATCCGCCAACACCAAAGCAGGTTTATTCACTAAAGCTCGAGCAATAGCCACACGTTGTCTCTCACCACCAGAAAGCTCTGAAGGTCGGTGATCAACACGATGACTCAATCCGACTTTATCCAACAAACGTTGTGCTTCTTGTTTCGCTTTCGCTGGCTTTTCACCACCAATCAGCAACGGCATTGCTACGTTTTCTAACGCTGAAAAGTCAGATAGAAGATGATGAAACTGATAGACAAAGCCAAGATGTTGGTTACGAAGTTTGGCCTGCTTATTCGAGCTCAGAGATGCTAAATCTTGGCCAAGAAAACTTACGCTGCCCGCAGAAGCATCGTCTAATGCGCCTAAGATATGCAGTAAGGTACTTTTACCCGACCCAGAGGTACCGATGATTGCTACTAGCTCACCCTTTTCGATTTCAAAGCTGACTCCCTTGAGCACCTCAGTATCTAACGAGCCTTCACGGTACGTTTTACGGATATCATTACATTGAAGAAAATTACTCATAACGAAGGGCCTCAGCAGGTTTCACAGACGATGCACGATAAGAAGGAAATACAGTAGCAATCAGGCTCAGTGCAATAGCCAAAACCACAACAACAGCGATTTGAATCGGGTTAACCAGAATTGGCAACTGTCCACCAAATGAGAATAGAGCAACGCCCATCGCCTCTAAAATAGTATTAAGGTTCATCGCTAGGGCAACGCCTAACACACCACCAGATAACGCGCCAATCACACCACTACTTGCGCCTTGAACCATGAAGATCCCCATGACTTGACCATCAGTCATACCTTGGGTCTTAAGAATCGCGACTTCAGACTGCTTCTCCATCACCACCATGATAAGTGCCGAGATAATATTGAAAGCAGCAACACCGATAATCAGCCCAAGCATTAAGCCCATCATATTTTTTTCCATTCGAACGGCTTGGAATAACTCACCACGCTGGTCGCGCCAATCACTCCACAACCAACCTTCTGGCAATGGCTGAGTTGATAACTCTGCGACTTCAAACGGGTCTTCAAAAAACAGTCTCCAACCAGAAATTGTATCAGACTTATAACGCATCAATCGTCCTGCGTCTTTGATGTCGGTAACCATCAATTGAGCATCGATATCCGAGCCCGTGTTAAAAATGCCAGCTACGGTAAAATTTCGTTGGCTTGGAATACGACCTAATGGGGTGTATTGGCTAGCGCTGGTCACCATCAGGCGAACTTTGTCACCCATAGATACTTTCAAGTTTCTCGCCAAAGTATGACCGAGGAACAACTGATATTGACCCGCTTTAAGTGAAGACAATCGACCTGCAATTAAGTGGTTCTGAAGAGGGTCGTCTGAATTAGGTTCAATGCCGATTAACAACCCTGCAGATAACTGAGCCGGACTCTGAATCACCGCCTCACTGCGGACAATCGGTTCAACGTGACCATTAAGCGAGATTTGCTCTGCAAAATTAGGCGCTTGGGCAGCAAGAGGGGTGGTGCCACCTTGCTCATAAACCACCGCTTGAGGAAGAACACCAAGAATTCGGTCTTTTAACTGCGCTTCGAATCCATTCATTACCGATAAAACAGTAACCAAAGACAGCACACCAATTGTGATACCTGCCGTCGACATATAAGAAACAAAACGGCTAAAGCGATCACCTGAACGGCCTTTCAAATAGCGTAGGCCAACAAACAACGAAATAGGATGAAACATACTTTGAACCATCTAAAGGGGATGCGGGTTAATGTAACGGGTATTGCTGTTACTGTGTAGGGGTTAATTGAAAATATAGAGTGAATTAACTCAATTAGTTAGGCTTGAAAAACAGAACCTTGTCAAATAGCCAAATTTCAAACAACTATTTGAGACTTTCAATTAACTGACCTTGATTACTGCGGCCACATAGCGATAATCAATAGATCACTTCAAGGAACTAACGCATGACAGAACAAGAGTTTTTCACCGTTCACCATAGCCTTACCGCTAATATTGAACCAATGGACAGCGGCTTCACTTTACCTTCTCAAATTCAATTCGAATCTGAGATCCCAGCACCATTTGTGGTGGCAAGTGAATTTAGCCAATTGGATCTGTTAGCTGACAGTGCGCGTGCTGAACTGAAAAACAGCGACTTGAAGAATGTCACCAGTTTATTGGATGCACAAAACTCAAAATTAAACCTGTTGTTGAGCTTTATGTTATCGCAGCAAGATGATGAGAAATTTCGCACTCACACCTATTCATTTGGTGCGAGTCAGTTTTCCTGCTTTTCAAAAGCAGACATCGAACCGGGTCGCTTAGTAAAAGCCAAACTTTTTCTAGAGCACCCAGCTGCAGCCATTTATTGCTACGCAGAAGTATTTGCTAGCGAGGCGAAAGACTCAGGTTTCGAAATCAAATTTAAATACGCTCATCTTCGCGATACCGACCAAGACCTGCTAATTAAAGCGGCACTTTATCAACAACAGAAACTCTTGCGTCAACGCTCTCTAGACCGAGATAACAAGTAAATTAACATGACCAAAAAATCCATATTTACACTACCTAAACTTAAAGGTGCCGGTGACAAAAAGCACATCGGTAACCTAGTCGGTTCGTCTCTCGCTCTTGCCATTGCCAAACTCGCAGAGCAACACAACAGCCATACCGTCTTGGCTGTACCCGACCCACAAGTGGCGCTTAAGCTTCAATCTGAAATTGAACAGTTTACGGCACATGAAGTCGCATTATTCCCTGATTGGGAAACGCTGCCATACGATAGCTTCTCGCCGCACCAAGAGATCATTTCAGATCGTATCGCTCGCCTTTATGCACTGCCAACGCTAAAAGATGGTATCACGATCGTTCCGATCAGCACGTTATTGCAACGCCAGTCACCGCGAGACTTTTTGCTACAACACACGTTAATGGTGAAAACGGGCGATCTCTACTCGCTTGAGAAACTGCGCCTACAGCTTGAAAAGTCAGGCTATCGTTACGTTGATCAAGTGTTTGGCCCCGGTGAATACGCAAGTCGAGGTTCTATTCTTGACCTATTCCCAATGGGCAGTAAAGACCCGTATCGCATCGACTTCTTCGATGACGAGATCGATACTATTCGTACTTTCGATCCTGAAAACCAGCGTTCTATCGAAGACATCTCTGAGATCCGCCTGCTGCCTGCTCACGAATTCCCGACCTCGGAAACAGCGATTGAAGATTTCCGTATTCGTTGGCGCCAACAGTTTGATGCGCGCCGCGAACCAGAATCGGTTTATATGCAGGTTTCAAAAGGTACTTGGCCTGCTGGTATCGAGTACTGGCAGCCGCTGTTCTTTGATCACACTGAAACCTTGTTTGATTACGTTGCCGATGAAGCGCAACTGCTGATTCTAGGTGATGTCGAGACTGCAGTAGATTCATTCCTAACGGACGTTGCTCATCGATACGAACAGCGCGGTGTTGATCCATTACGACCACTGCTGACACCTGAGCAACTTTGGTTGAAGAAAGACGAACTATTCTCACACTTCAAACAGAAGCCACAGTTCAGCCTAAGCCTAGAGTCGATTGAAGAGAAAGCAGGCCGCACTAACTTACCTGTCGTGTCATTGCCTGATCTCAGCGTTCAGCATCAAAATAAAGAGCCTTTGGCTAACCTAAGAAAATTCACAGAAGCCTTCGAGGGCAAAGTGGTCTTTTCGGTTGAATCAGAAGGTCGTCGTGAAGCGCTGAGTGAGCTGCTTCGTGGTATTAAAGTACGACCAAGCGAAGTTGAAAACCTCGATGCCGCAATCAAAGCAAAGGACAAGTTCAGCCTCATCCTCGGCTCTGCTGAACACGGTTTTATCCATGAAGAGCAAAACATCGCGCTTATCTGTGAAAGCGACTTACTTGGCGATCGTGTTGTTCAGCGTCGTAAGAAAGATAAGAAAAGCGTCAACAGCGACACCGTAATTCGTCACCTTGCGGAACTTAAACCGGGTCAGCCAGTTGTTCACATTGACCACGGTATTGGTCGTTACATCGGCCTGCAGACACTCGAAGCTGGTGGCATGAAAACCGAATACGTAACCCTTGAGTATCAAAACGATGCCAAGTTGTATGTGCCTGTTGCTTCTTTGAATCTCATCGGACGCTACTCTGGTGGTGCTGAAGATTCTGCACCTTTACACAAACTTGGTGGCGAAGCATGGCAAAAAGCACGTAAGCGTGCCGCTGAAAAGGTACGTGACGTTGCCGCAGAGTTACTTGATGTTTACGCCAAGCGTGAACTGAAACCGGGCTACAAGTTTGTATTGGATCGCGGTCAATACGCAACCTTCAAATCTGGCTTCCCGTTTGAAGAAACCGACGACCAAGCGATGGCAATCAATGCGGTTATGTCTGATATGTGTCAAGCAAAAGCCATGGACCGCCTAGTGTGTGGTGATGTTGGTTTTGGTAAAACAGAAGTCGCGATGCGCGCAGCGTTTGTATGTACTGATAACAGCAAACAAGTGGCGGTGTTAGTTCCTACTACCCTACTTGCTCAGCAACACTTCGAAAACTTCCGCGACCGTTTCGCCAACTTGCCGATTCGTGTCGAAGTTCTGTCTCGATTCAAATCAGCCAAAGAACAGAAATTAATCATGCAAGATGTCGCCGACGGTAAGGTCGATATCTTGGTCGGTACCCACAAGCTGCTGTCGAGCGATATTAAGTTCAAAGACCTTGGCTTACTGGTTGTCGATGAAGAGCACCGTTTTGGTGTGCGTCAGAAAGAGAAAGTGAAAGCGATGCGTGCGGATGTCGACATCTTAACGTTAACTGCAACGCCTATTCCACGAACGCTAAATATGGCGATGAGTGGCATGCGTGACTTGTCTATCATCGCAACGCCACCTGCACGACGCTTAGCAATCAAAACCTTTGTACGTCAAAGTGATGATGCCGTAGTGAGAGAAGCGGTACTTCGTGAAATCATGCGTGGTGGTCAGGTTTACTTCTTGCATAACCAAGTCGATACGATTGAGAAAACGGCTGAATCACTACAGAAACTGATTCCAGAGGCACGTGTGACGGTGGCTCATGGTCAAATGCGAGAGCGCGAACTAGAGCGCATCATGAATGACTTCTACCACCAGCGCTTTAACCTTCTGGTGTGTACAACCATCATTGAGACCGGTATCGATGTTCCAACAGCGAATACCATCTTAATGGACAGAGCCGATAACCTTGGTTTGGCACAGCTGCACCAATTACGTGGTCGTGTAGGTCGTTCTCACCACCAAGCTTATGCTTACTTGTTAACGCCACACCCTAAAGCAATGACCAAAGATGCGATTAAGCGATTAGACGCGATTGCCTCTCTGGAAGACCTAGGCGCGGGCTTCACACTAGCAACTCACGATTTAGAGATTCGTGGCGCAGGTGAACTGTTGGGCGATGAGCAGAGTGGTCAGATTCAGTCGGTTGGCTTTACCTTGTACATGGAGATGCTTGAACAAGCGGTTGAAGCATTGAAAGAAGGTCGAGAGCCATCGCTTGATGATCTATTGCGTGAGCAAACTGAGATTGAGATGCGCTTACCGGCACTATTGCCAGACGACTATATCCCAGATATCAACACTCGCCTATCGACCTACAAACGTATTGCGAGTGTAAGTGATACCGATGAGTTGGCGGAGCTTAAAGTTGAGCTAATCGATCGCTTCGGTATCCTTCCTGATGCCACTAAGAACTTGTTGTCTGTTTCTGAACTTAAGTTAGCGGCTGCGTCTATTAAAGCGAAGAAAATTGAGGCTCACGATAAAGGCGGATTCTTAGAATTCTACCCGGATGCTGACATAAACCCGGCCTACCTTGTTAAACTGTTGCAATCTCAACCGCAAAAGTTTTCAATGGAAGGACCAACTAAGTTCAAGTTTACGATACCATTGGTCGACAGACGGAAACGAATTCAATTTGTTAGTGATTTATTGGGCGAATTCAGACAGAACTTGCTGCCTTCAGCATAAGTCCCAAACCACTTGCACATATAAATTATCCAGCCGGTAGTTCGGCTGGAAGACGGAGTAAAAATGAAAAGACTGATCCCACTGCTACTATTGTTCGTCTCACTGCCAAGTTTGGCGCAGAGACAATTTGATATAGAAGTGATCATTTTTAAGCGCGCTGTTGATGCAGAAAAAGTAAATGAATCTTGGCCAAACACACAGCCTAAGATTTCACTTGAGCGCGTTGGTTCATTTCAAGATACCCAATACCGAGCGAAGAAAGGCGTGCAGATGCTTCCTTACTCGGAATACAAGTTAACACCTCAGAAAGACAAGCTACGTAAACACGCTGGCTTTGAAGTTCTGATGCATACTGCTTGGCGTCAAGGTGACCAAGGTAAGAGCTCTGCACCTGTTTTCCATATTCAAGCAGGTAAAGACTTCTCTAAACAGTTCAATGCCGACGGCTCTGAGAAAGGTGCTGTGACTGCATCAAATCCGGATGGTTTCCAAGAAGAGACCATTGATAAGCCGCTTTACGAGTTAGATGGCAAGCTACAAATCTACGTACAGCACTATCTATATGCTGAAACAACGCTAGATTTAAAAGCGCCAAGCGTTCGTGAAGTGACTCTGCAAGAACAGCAAATCGAACTAGATTCGCCAGTAAGTGGTGCAGAGAGCAATGTTCAGGTGGGTAACCTTACCGAGATCTCTCCGACCGTTGAAGTGCAAGAGTTCCTTAAAAGCTACCGCATGGAACAAAAACGTCGCATGCGCAGTACAGAGACTCACTACCTAGACCACCCGCTTCTTGGCATGGTGATTCAAGTACGTCGCGTCGCTCAATAAGCCACGTAATCAGTCTTCAGCTAGAGTTCCACTATCCTTATAGAGAGTGGAACTTGATATAAAGAACTGAAGTTGTATTAAGCATTGAATACGCCCTCCATTGTGAGGGCGTTTTATTAGCCATTACATGTTATTTGGTGCGTCTTATGAGCCCTGACTTTCAGATCAATACACAGAATCTAAGCCTTAAAATCATTGAAGCCTCAGATGCTCAGGAGTTCGCTCATCTGATCAAATCTTCTCCGAGTTTATTACCTTGGGTAGACTGGTGTCATGATGAGTTTTCTATCGTCGAAGCCGAAAAGTTCATTCTGGCAACTCGCCTGAACTGGGTGAAAGCCGATGCGTTTGGTTTTGGCATTTTTGAGCGAAAAACCGATAAACTGGTCGGAATGGTGGCGATCAATGAGCTTTATCACACCTTCAATATGGCGAGTTTAGGTTATTGGGTGGGTGATGACTTTCAAAAGAGAGGGATCGCCAAAGAAGCGATGCTCGCCCTATTTGAATTTTGTTTCGCGCAACTCAAGTTAACGCGTTTGGAGATTGTCTGCGATACCGAGAACCTACCAAGCCAAAAGTTGATCGAGAAGTGTGGCGCTGAGCGAGAAACCATTGCCAAGAATCGATTTCTGTTTAACGGTAAGCCGAAAGATGGCGTGGTTTATTCTGTGCTACCTCCAACGTCTTAACAGCAGAAATGAGTTCAACACATGCGATAGTACGTAATCGACACGCTCAAAAAAAGAGCTCCGAAGAGCTCTTTTTTATTATCAGCATAATGACCTTAAAGGCTTACCTGATTTTAGTGAAGCTTTAGGTTTGGACGAAGTACGCGGTTAATACGACCAACCAACATCATCAGTGATGTTTTGATTAAGCCGTGAAGCGCCATCTGGTGCATGCGATACAAAGAGATGTAAACCACACGAGCAATACGACCTTCAACCATCATCGAGCCTTTCGTCAGGTTACCCATCAAGCTACCTACCGTAGAGAAACGGCTTAGTGAAACTAGCGAGCCTTTATCTTTGTAGATGTAATCTTTCAGGTCACGACCGTTCAACTTAGCAATGATGTTGCTGAATGCACAGCTTGCCATTTGGTGAGCCGCTTGTGCACGTGGCGGAACGAATGAACCATCTGCTTGTGTACATTGCGCCAAGTCACCGATAGCAAAGATGTTGTCATCCAAAGTTGTTTGCAGCGTGTTCTTCACAACCAACTGGTTGATACGGTTGGTCTCAAGACCACCGATATCTTTCATGAAATCCGGTGCTTTGATACCTGCTGCCCATACCATGATTTGAGCTGGGATCTTGTCGCCATCTTTAGTTGTTAAGCCGTCAGAATCCGCCTGAGTCACCATCGTATTCGTACGAACGTTCACACCAAGCTTGGTTAGCTCAGAGTGTGCTGCACTTGAAATACGAGGAGGTAGAGCTGGAAGAATACGCTCACCCGCTTCAACTAGGTTTACGTTCAGCTTGCTTGAATCTAGGTCGCCGAAGCCGTAAGTACGAAGCTCTTTAACTGCGTTGTGTAGCTCTGCAGAAAGCTCTACACCTGTTGCACCCGCACCAACAATCGCGATGTCTACCGTGCCTTGACCGTTCTTAGCGTGAAGCTTTAAGAACTGGTTGTTCATTTCTGTACGGAAACGGTGTGCTTGCTCTGGACTATCAAGGAAAATACAGTTGTCACGAACGCCTGGAGTGTTGAAGTCGTTTGACGTTGAGCCTAGCGCCATCACAAGAATATCGTATTCAAGTTCACGGCTTGGCATCAGCAGTTCACCGTGCTCGTCTGTAAGCTCGCTTAGTGCAATCACTTTACGCTCACGATCGATGTCGTTCAGGCTGCCCATTTGGAAATCGAAGTAATGGTTTTTTGCGTGTGCACGGTAGCTTAGTGCATCAACACCTTCATCCAGTGAACCAGTTGCTACTTCATGAAGTAATGGTTTCCATAGGTGGCTTGCTTTACGGTCTACCAGAGTAATCTGGGCACGTTTCTTACGACCTAAAGTGCGGCCTAGCTTAGTTGCTAGCTCTAAACCACCAGCACCGCCGCCTACTACGATAATTTTTGTCACAATGACAATCCTCTACAAAATGAATAAATGGGGTTCGGCTCGATTACTCCAACCGATAAATTCTATGTATCTACTCGGCCTTGAATGCGAAGGCTGTTACAAATTGGATTACCGCGAAAAAGAATAACGACAGCTCACCGAGTAGTTAGAGGGATTACAAACAACAAATGTTGGTTTGTTGCTTTGCTCACATGGATAAAAAAGGTGACTACCTGAGAGGCAGAACACAAATTATGGGCAAGTTTTTCACTCGCTCTCAATTTTTTTTGATATTTGTCAAAATATTTTACTTTGGAACATTATATATAGCAAAAAGATGACCGCAACAAAAAAATCCTTACCCTTAATGAGGATTCGCGACTAATTAGTTAACGTTTGCGTAAACTGATCTATAAATGCGCAAACTCACAGATAAAACAGCGATAACCGCTTTATGAAACACGAACGCAAAAGTTCAGATGTAAAAAAGCAGCACTCATTGAGCACTGCTTTTATAAAGCATCCAGATTGATTAAGCGTTTTTGAACGCTTTCATTGCTTGAAGATGTTGAGAGATCTTTTTGAATTTATGACTCTCTTTCTCATCCCAGATTACGTCGTAGTAATCTTCTAGCGCGGCAGCGGTTTTGGTATTGTCGTGGATTTCATCTTCACGAGACAACACTACCAAACAGCGTCCTTTGTTTTTCATGCGGTACTGAGCAACACATTTAGTTGCGATGTCTTCGTACTCTTCTGGACGGTCAATTCGACCTACCATGTTGTTCTCAGGGTGCAGATTAGGGTTGAACACCACCTGCTTAATCCCACATAAGAAACCAATACGCTCAGACCAAAAACCACCTAAACCTACACCACAAATAATGGGATGCGGATCATCGGATTGCTCTATCACTTTATGCACTTCTTTTAGCAGATGCTGCATATCGTGTTTTGGATGCAAAGTACTGTAGTTGATGAAACGAACGTCATCATCAATGAATTGCAACTGCAGTATTTTTTCGTGATTGCCCGGGCTTGTTGAGTCGAAGCCATGTAGATAGATAATCATTGTACCTCCCCCGTTGAATATTGGTACGTTTTGATCAATCTAACACGAAAAACAAGGTTTTAAAGGTAACAGCTGAGAAATTATATTTTTCACTTCCTAAACGTGATCCTAGCTACATAAAGTGTGACTCAGAGCCTCTGCTTCACGCAGATAACTTTCATCGCCCCAAAGCTGATGAGCAAGTAAATACCATAGCATCGCCATCATCTGGCTTCTTGGTAACCATGCTTCTACACCATCGAGCCAAGGCTGAACATCATGGATACCTCGCAGCTGACAATACTTCTCAACCGCTTCTGAGACTGGCACGCCAGCAACCGCAATGGTTAATGTTAAATCGAGCCTAGGGTCTGCGAGCGCAGCGTATTCCCAATCAATAATCTTAATGCCGTCACTGTTTCTCACTAGGTTATAACCACCTAAGTCAAAATGGCACAAAGACAGGTCAACATTGGTAATACTCGGAGCCACGCGCCACTCTTGATAAATCTTAGTGCAGGCTTCGGTCTTATGAATCGCATCAAGCTGCAGCCAGTAATGGTCGACTCGCGCCGTGAAACTGAATGGTTGCAGTGGTAATCGCGCAGTATTAACCAGATGCACTGAGATCAGTGTCTTCAACAAATCATCAAGCTCTAAGCCTTCGTAAAGCGTCTCACCCGCAATCCATTCAACCAATAAGCCTTGCTCATTGACCACTATTGGACTTGGTCCAATACCTAGACGTTCAATCGTAGACAGCACTTGGTACTCTTCATGACGAGAGATGAAGAACGCTTTGGTGATAGGAGTGGTTGGCCGCCAAACATACGCTGTGCCATCGGCTAACACCAACTTCCAACATCGATTGGTCAACCCGCCGGTCAGCGTTTGAGCTCTAACAGGTGACTCAGAAAAGTAACCATCAAGCGAACTCAAACTGGTATCAAGAAGCTTAGCTTCAGACCAAGAAAAAATTGCCATATTTACTCCCTATAAACGTCTTCATTCCCTACAAAAAAGACACTGACCAAAAGCCAGTGTCTCTTCATAAACAGCACATCATGCAATGCATTGGCGTGTGACCAAGCTATACGCTGTCAAAATTAAGTGCTACCAATACTAGACGCTGTCAAAACTGGCTGCGTTTAGTTGGCAAGTAAGCAAAATTAAAGGCCTAGTAGGCTCTTAGATTGTTGCTTACGGATTTCAGTCTCGTCAGCCCATTCAATCAAGCCAGACTCAAGGTCCATTAGACGCATCGTCATTTTGTAGTAAACGTCTTCGTCGCTACCGTCTTTCTTAACGATGCTTGATAGGTTGCCGTACAGCATGTACTGAGCACCAACCATTTTACCGAATTGAATTGCTGAACTTTGGTTTACAAGCTCATCGTTGTTTTGGAAGTTCAATTGGTCACGAACAGACTCTACACGGTCCATATCAACGAAACGGAACTTACCAGAGTTCAACATCTTCGTACTGATGGTGTCAGTGATTGACTCAGTATCGATGTGCTCACTTGTTTTGTTCTTGATTCGCTCTACAAATACGATTGGACGCTGTTCACGAGTAATGTAAGACACTGAACCAGACGCCATCATGCTATCGACCATTTCACCCGCAATCGTTTGAAGGTCAGTTGAACCGAAATCGATTGTCGTGGTTTCTACTGCTTGTGCATCACCGTAGCTTACCTTGTTCGAACAACCGCCTAAAATAACCGCTAAACCTAGTAGCGCAATGACACTCTTTTTCATTTTGTTTCCTCAACTTATCACTGAGTGGGGTTACCCACACTCTTAAATTCTTATATTTACGAACCATTCGATCCGTTTTGTCTAACTTACTGCTCTCGGAACTGAACTCTAAACTGAGTCGCTTTCGGGTTTACCGACACTTCCGACAACGAAATACTTTCAAAACCACGAACAATCGCTTGCTTCCAAGGACCTTGCTTTAGGTTGACCTCAAGGCCGGCATCGTCGTACCAGTAAAAACGATAAAGGATATGTTGATCGCCTTTATAGTTACTGTTTAAACGAACGATTCCTCGCGTATGACCGTCGACTAAATCGGTGCGGATATCTTCAACCTGTAAGCGGCTGCCCAATACATTGTCACCAAAGAAAACGTTCTGAGTCAGACTATCGACCCTTACACCAGCTGTATTATCAGCACAACCAGCCAGAGCCATAACCGCTGCTAAGCTCACTAACCACTTTTTCATTACAGCCTCCCTAGCTGTTTATGCCACATTGTTGCGTTGTTTCCTTGTCGAGAAATCCACACCAAGGTGGTCTGCCCCTCTCGAATATCAAAGTCATACGTTTTAGCGCCAGCCTCCAACGTATATTGACCACTGTTTGCTACAAACGTGCTGCTCTTAATCTCTGCAGGTAAAGATTGCCAACTGCGAGTGTCTGGTTGCTCTGTCAGTGTGTTCCACACGTTGAACAGAATATTACCGACATCATCGCCTTTGGTGGCTTCTTTACGAATGCGATCTTTCGCAACCACACGTAGCGCTTGGCGAATAACAATGCTCGTCATACGCTCAGATAAATCGTTTTGAGCCATTGCATTTACATCGGTAATCAAGTGCTCTTGTAGCGGCTGCCCGCTGATTCGTAATGCAGAAAAACGCTCTACGTTTTGGCTCGGGTAATATGGCAGCGCAAGAGAGTATATCGCTCCCTGATCGCGACTGTCATAAACAGGTAAATCTAGTCGCCAACTGTCCATAGCTTGTACAGCGCTCTGTTCTTGAAGAACAATTACTCTCCCTTCACCTGCATTAATTTTAGAAGACTGCTTATAACGTTTTTCTAGTGTCGCTAAATCTTGTCGCATCCCTAAACGAGCGGCTGTCGCCATGGTTCTATCGATGATTTCTTGGTTCTCTGGCATCACAGCTAAAGCACGACGGTAGTCAACGTAGGCGCTGTTTAAATCATTTGACGCTTCATAAAGCAGACCAGACAAGAACATCAGATACGCATTCTGTACTGACTGCAGCTTTTTACCCGCATCAGGGTAATTGGCAAGGATGCTACCGACATTGGCAGACAAACCTTGCTTCTTCGCATCGTTAGCTGCCCGGTCTAACTCAGCTTCGCGTTGCTTCTTCGCTTGCTCTTGAACTTGGTTGGCGCGACGCATTTCGATCACCGCACCTTCCAAATCGTTTTTCTTGAGGTAATTTAAACCAAGATACAGATGAAGAAAGCCCAACTCGTAATCGGCTGGCACATACTCGGTAATATTGTCATTCACAGCCAACGCACCCACACTGGTTGCACTGTCTGAAATTGAGATCACGGCTTTGCGTTGCTGCTCAGTCACCGCCTGATCAGCCACTTCAAACGAAGCCTTACTCTCAGGGTATTTTTGATCCAGCAGATTAATTCTGCCTCTTTCAAAGTTATCAAGGATGTCGCCTGCCGCGTAATCTGGTAGCTCTTGCTGAGCCTCTGAATAATCTCCAGATTTAACGGCTTGGTAGATCGCTTTGTTTTGTGCGCTGTAATGACTGAACAGGCTTCCTGCAGACATACTCGCACAACCTACGGTCAACGCCGATAACAGGGCAATGGAAGCGAATCTAAACTGTTGCTTCACTTATCGTCTCCGTGCATGTTTAAAATGCCAACTTTATTAGGGTCTGCTGACCTTTCGTGGTCTCATTATCAAAACGAAACGTGTTGTAAAAAGGATCTCAAGCCAGTTGAAACCCTACTGATTTAGCCTCTGCCTAGGCGATGCCAATATTCAGACAACAGATAGAACTTAAAGTTGGCATACAAACTACAAATTTTCCAACTAACTACTAGTGTTAACCTGCTAATGAGCTCGTTTAAACTAGCCCATTAGCTTTCATTAACTCGTTAGCTTTTCATCAGCTCATTAACTTTTTATTAGCTCATTAATAGCGGACCAAGTGGACGGCCACCAACCAAGTGCATGTGAATATGATAAACCTCTTGGCCACCGTGAGAGTTACAGTTCACGATAAGACGATAGCCATCTTCTGCAATGCCTTCTTCTTTTGCTAACTTCCGAGCAACGGTAAACATGCGGCCCATCATCGCTTCATCTTCGACTTCAACATCGTTAGTTGTTGGAATCAACTTGTTAGGGATTATTAGGATATGGCTTGGCGCGCGAGGGTTAATATCACGAAATGCGGTTACTAAATCGTCTTGATATAGTAGATCTGCTGGGATTTCTTTATTGATGATCTTACTAAAAATGGTTTCTTCAGCCATGTTTCTCTCCGATAAAACATATATTTTTTAATGCTTTGAGTATGCGCTATGCCGCATCAAACCACAATAAATCTGCTTTAAAGCATA
This sequence comes from Vibrio splendidus 12E03, assembly GCF_000272105.2. Taxonomy (GTDB): domain Bacteria; phylum Pseudomonadota; class Gammaproteobacteria; order Enterobacterales; family Vibrionaceae; genus Vibrio; species Vibrio splendidus_I. The sequence goes on along the minus strand of NZ_AJZD02000062.1, from coordinate 31,893 downwards.
ATAAAAAACACCGTTCAAATCAAAGAAAACGAGCCTTAGCTCTCAAGAATGGCATGTTGGTTATAACTGAGGGTTATTTTTGACGTGTGCGTCATAAAATGCGTAAGCCGAGCTCAATAGAATGCTGATAATTTTGTTAGTTTTACTTTGACCTGACATTAGGTCTGCATTTTTATTTAGGGAGAAAGCCATGAAGGGATCTGTGATCAAGCGTATGTACGCTGGTTTCGCACTGATCATCATCATGTTCGCAGTCACGATAACCATCATGATGAACAGCATGAATCAGATACACAGCAATTTTGAGAGTGTCTCAGAAACCTCATTACCACTTGTCGCGCTTTCAAATCAAACAAGTGTTCAATTGCTTTCTGCTGATAAGTCATTCAAAGATTTCTTAACCACCCAAAACGCTGAACGCATGTCTGCAATGCGTACAGAGTTTGCTGCATCACAAAACTCGTTTTCTGAAGTACTAGGTAACTTAGAAGCAGCAAGCCAAGACAATGTTTCGCTCACCGAACGTATCGCGCAGTTAAGAGCGATGGAAGAGCGCTACTTCGCAGAAGCAGACGAAGCGATGAACAACTACGTCGCGATGTTCGAAGCACAAGAACAAGTGCAAAAAGCCTCTCGTGACTTCCAACGCTTACATTCAGAATTAACCGTTGGCATGAAAGAATACGTTGCCGATCAAAAAAGCATCTCTGTAAAAGTGATGGCAAAGAGCTACTTTATTAAACTGCAAGATGCAGAAGTTATTACCTCTGATGCACTTGCTAGCTCTGATGTTGCCTTCGTTCAGAAAGCCGTTAACCAAAACAAAAAGGCCGTTACTCATCTTAACTACGCTTATCGCGGCCTATCAACACAACTACCAGCACTTAAGAATGTCTTCGATGAGTCAGTTCAGAAGTTCACCAAAGACGTTGGTCAGAAAGGTGGCGTACTAGACAAACACAACAACTACCTGCAAGCCAAGCAAGCGCTGTACGTGAACATCGCCAACCTAGCCGTAGAAGTTGACCAAGCGATGGCTGTTTTGGACTCATTCAACGTGACCGCTGAAGAGCAACTCAACTCATCACTCGCTGACGCAAGCAGCATCTACGACAAAGGCCTATTCAACGCGATTGCAATTGGCATTGTTGTAACCGTGTTCGCAGCTGCAATTGGTTACCACATTGCACATAGCGTACGAGAGCCATTAACTCGCATCCTAGGTACGTTAGAAGGTCTAACCGAAGGCGATATGACTCAGCGTATCGACATTCGTTACGACAACGAATTCAGCCGTGTGAGCCGTCACATCAACACCTTGGCTGACAACCTACACAACATCCTTGTGAAGTTGAATGATGCTTCAGATGACTTAACTAAGACTGCAAGCGTCAACCAGAAGACGTCATCTGAAACGCAGGCTCAATTGAACAGCCAACGTGAGCAAACCGCGACTGTTGCGACCGCAATGACAGAGATGTCTCATTCTGTACAAGAAGTGGCGAACAGCGCGCAAAGCTCACTCACCATGGTTCAACAAGTAGAATCGGCTTCTGAGTCTGGTCGTCAGATCATGAACACCAACATCAGCACCATTAATCAGCTTGAAGTTCGCCTTACTGAATCAGTGGGCGCTGTAGGCGAGCTACAACAGATGAGTAGCCAGATTGGTTCAATCCTTGACGTTATTCGTGGTATTGCTGAACAGACCAACCTACTTGCACTTAATGCGGCAATCGAAGCAGCGCGTGCAGGTGAACAAGGTCGTGGTTTTGCAGTCGTTGCCGATGAAGTACGAGTGCTAGCGCAAAAGACCACTCAATCGACCTCTGAAATCGAGACCATGATCAGCAATCTGCAATCAAGCTCGAAAACTGCAAGTAACGTAATTGAAAGCTGTATGAGCGATATGGACATGTCGGTTCAACAAGCTTCAAGTGCAAACAGCGCGATGGAAGAGATCCAAGCCTTGATTCTAGAGATTAGCCACATGAGTACACACATCTCTCAAGCAGCCGCTGAGCAGAGTGAAACGTCTGGCGATATTGCACGCAACATCGAAGACATCAACCACATCGCAGATAAGAGTTACCAAGCGATGTCTTCAATTGCGGAGGCAAGCCAAAACCTAACGATTCTAGCAAATCAGCAAGGTGATTTAGTACATCAATTCAAACTATAGATAAATGAAGAATCGATAGATATTTAGTGAGATTCTTGAGACTTCTTACCCAATAGTGGTAACTAATTGAGCTAGGGCAACTTTTATCAAGGGTTGCCCTTGTTTTTTATGAGCTTTGTCATTATATGATTATTAAGGCTTGCTGCTTCCCGTTTTTTCTTTCACCTTTATGAGCGAGCCGCTATTAAGGAATTTATATGGCTGTTCATGTTGGCATTATCGATCAAGACCCCATTCGCTTGCTCACCCCTTTACTTGATAACCGAACGGTCAGCACTCACATCGTGTTTATCGGCGACAAAAATCAAGTCAGTATGTACAAACGTTTAGACAGCGTTTTGCACAAGCGCGACATTACCAGTGAGTTTTTCGAAATTCCGACCATCGTAAACACGTCCGTTATTAAAGAATCTATCCAAACTCTTGCCGAAGACCTCAAAGCACGCGGCCAAGAAGTGAAGCTCAACGCAAGTTGTGGCCTTCGTCACCGCCTACTTTCTGTGTACGAAGTATTCCGTACTTACCACTGGCCAATCTTCGTGGTTGAACCAAACAGCGACAAGCTTTGCTGGCTTTACCCAAATGGCAAAGAAGACGCACAAGTTCAAGACCGCATCACTATCGACGACTACCTAACGGTATTTGGTGCTCGCGGTGAATTCAGCGATGTTCAGCTGTCTCCGCAACTGGATCAGAAACTTTATGAACTGGGTGAACGTTGGGCGAGTAACGCACTCGAATTAGGCCCTGGCCTTGCGACATTGAACTACCTAGCAACGACCTGCCGTAAAGAACAAAAACTTGATGTAGGCCTATCTGAGAAGCAACAAGGCTATCGTGAACTGAACATGCTATTGAGTGATTTGGTTGAAGCTAAGATCGCGACTTACGACAACGGTATTTTGACCTTTGCCAACGAAGACGCACGCCGCTTCTCAAACGGGGAATGGTTAGAAACTCTGGTTCACAGCACAGTGAAGCAAATCCAAGATGACATGCCGACTATCCAAGACCGTTCGTTGAATGTTCAGGTATACCGTCAACTTGGTGAGCGTGAGGTTCGAAACGAGCTTGACGTAGCATCAGTGGTGAACAATAAGCTGCACATTATCGAATGTAAGACCAAAGGTATGCGTGACGATGGTGATGACACCTTGTACAAACTGGAATCGCTGAGAGACCTGCTAGGTGGCCTACAAGCGCGTGCAATGTTGGTGAGCTTCCGCCCGCTTCGCCATAACGACATCACACGAGCAGAAGACCTTGGCCTTGCATTGATTGGCCCTGACGAACTGAAAGATCTTAAAACACACCTAACAGCATGGTTTACAGCGGCTGGCGGTAATGAAGATCTAGAGTACTAACAACCAATAGACTCTTGGAGCGCAACGCTCTTAAGCAAATCTAAAAAAGGCGAATGACCATTAAGTCACTCGCCTTTTTTGTATCTGATCCTTTTTCTTGTCTACTTTCTCTCTATCACTCAAAGAGCACATAAAAAATGGCCGCATCATTCGATGCGGCCATTTTCAAAATTTGAAGTCAGTTTAAGACCTAAATCTTTTTTGCAACTTAAAGCATTTTACGAGCAGCTTCTACAACCACTTTGATTGAACGTGCTTCAGTTACTTTTAGTGTATCGTGATCAGGCGTCTCTTTTTGAGTACGGTTGATGATTACACCCGCAACACAACCCGCTTTCAGACCAGAACTTGCACACATAGTTAGCAGCGTTGCAGATTCCATCTCGAAGTTTAGAACGCCCATGTCTTGCCATTCTTGCATAGAACCTTGGAAACGCTTAACAACACGACCAGAGAACGTGTCGTAACGCTCTTGACCTGGGTAGAAAGTGTCACTTGAAGCTGTTACGCCCATGTGAACTGCAGCGCCAGACTCTTCAACTGCTGCTTTCATTGCTGTTGCCACTTCGAAGTCAGCTACTGCAGGGAACTCCATTGGAGCAAAGTGCAGGCTAGCGCCGTCTAGACGAACAGAACCAGTAGAAACAATCATATCACCCACGTTTACGTGAGGTTGGATAGCACCAGTAGTACCAACACGAAGGAAAGTGCGAACACCCAGTTGAGCTAGCTCTTCTACAGCGATAGAAGTAGATGGGCCACCGATACCTGTAGAACATACAACAACTGGCTTGCCGTCTAGTTCTGCGCGGTAAAGTGTGTATTCACGATGGCTAGCAAGAAATACTGGATTCTCCATCTCTTCTGCAATTTTTTGTACACGAGCAGGATCACCTGGGATGATCGCAAGAGTAGCACCGTTAAGATCTGCTTCAGTAACACCTAAATGGAAAACAGCTTGAGACATAGTTCGCTCCTTTTGGCTTATTGGGCTTTTTACCCTTATTTAAGCTCATAGTAAATTCGTGGGGTACGAACACACTCTAACCAAGCTTATTACAAAATGAAGTGATACATGTCACACGAATGATCGCAACAAGAATTCAAGTTTCACAAAAAACCGATTGGCATCACAAAAATAAGCAATCCGTATACCTATGTTGCATACTAATGAGACAAAAAGCGCCTTTAACGTATTACCGCTAAAGGCGCTTTTTAGATTAGACGCTTTCTATATTCGTCGCTTTGAATAAGACATAATCTATGTCAGAGGTCTGAACTTAATCCGCCTTAGACTTGAATCGAAGCAGACGTAGAGCATTTAATGTCACCAAAGCTGTCGCACCACTATCCGCTAACACTGCAACCCATAAGCCAGTAATACCTAATAAGCTCGTCACCAAGAATACACCTTTCAAACCGAGCGCTAGCGCAACATTTTGACGGATGTTGTTCATAGTTGCTTGCGATAGCTCAATCATCGCTGGCAATTCTGTTAAGCGGTTATGAGTTAGTGCTGAATCCGCCGTTTCCAAGGCAACATCAGTCCCTCCGCCCATTGCGATGCCGACATTCGCCGTTTTCATTGCTGGCGCATCATTGATGCCATCACCAACCATTGCAACGTGCGACTGTTGAGATAACTCCTCAACGTAAGATACCTTGTCGCTTGGAAGTAGGCTCGCCTTGTATTGCATACCAATCTTACTGCTGATCGCAGCCGCACTGCGCGGGTTATCGCCAGTCAGCATGATAGATTGAATACCCAAATCATTGAGTCGTTCAATCGCAAGCTTAGCGTCACTGCGTAACGTATCTTGCCAAGCAATCAGACCAATCACTGTCGTATTTTGCTCTGTTGATTCTTCTTGATCTTTAAGCTCAAGAGCAACCACAACCGTCTTACCCTCGCCCTCTAATGTTTCAATCTGAGAAACAACATCAGCACCAAGATCAAACGTCACCTTAGAAGGCGATAAAACCTGATACTTAATTCCATCGACATCACCTTCGACGCCACTGCCGATCAATGCTTTCTTATTATGCGATTCTGGGATCTCAACATTCAGGTCTTTTACTTTAACGACCAGTGACTGCGCCAACGGGTGAGTAGAGCCAACTTCAATTGCCCCAACTACACGCAGCATCGCATCTTGTTGCCAACCCGATAGAGGTTGAATGTCCGTAACCTGAGGCTTACCTTCGGTCAGTGTGCCTGTCTTATCGAAGGCGATGGTTTGGATTTTACCAAGCTGCTCTAGCGCTGCGCCGCCTTTAATGAGCGCGCCACGTTTCGCTGCTGCAGCCAAACCAGAAGTAATCGCTGCAGGAGTCGAGATAACCAAGGCACACGGACAAGCAATCAATAACAGCGCTAGGCCACGGTATACCCATGTTTCCCATGGCTGTGCAAACAACAATGGTGGCGTGATGATGACCAACAAAGCCACTACCATCATTAACGGTGTGTACCAACGGCTGAACTTATCGAGGAATCGCTCTAGTGGTGCTTTACGTGATTCTGCTTCTTCAATCAGATGAAGAATACGATCGATCGCATTCTCACCCTGTTTTGACGTGATGGTGATACGAACCACTTTATCGACCACCACAGCGCCAGCCATGATGCTGTTACCTTCGATATGTTCAACAGGAACAGATTCACCGGTTAACGCACTTTCATCAAAGCTTGCCGCGTCTGTAATCAATTGTCCGTCAGCAGGTAAACGAGAGCCCGCAGCCACTTCAATCACATCACCGGGAACCAGTTCACTGACGGCAACTTCTACACGTTCGCCGTTGATGATCTTAGTCGCGTTTTCTGGTACCAATGCCATTAGTGCTTGAACGCCACTTCTTGCTCTAGATGAAGCAAACGCTTCTAAGCGCTCACCAATCAAGAACAACAATAGAACCATCGCCGCTTCCGCAGTTTCACCAAGGTACAAAGCACCCAGCGCGGCAACGCTCATTAAGGTTTCAATAGCAAATGGTGTTCCTGAACGTGCCAACAGAACCGCTTTTTTCGCCACCGGATATAAACCAAGCAGACAAGTTACCGTAAACAAGCCTTCACTTAATTGAGGTGAGGTGATTTTTACAAGCGCCGCAAACAGCATTGCCGCTGCAATCGCGATAATCTGTAAATTAGGTTGGATATAAGCTTGCCAAAAAGTCTCAGGTTGTTGTTTTTCTTTCTTTGAACCGACTTCCGTAAGAGGGAAACCCGTTTTGATAGAGACCTGTTCAATGGTGTCAGCAAGGCTTTCATTATCGAATTTCACAACCAGCTTTTCGGTAGCAAAGAGAACCTTCGCTTGAATAACACCGTCAATATTGCTGATCGCGTTTTCTATTTTTCTTGCACAAGCTGGGCAGTCCATTCCGGCAACCAGCCAACTTTTCGAAAATTTGGCATTGAGAGATAAAGTTGAGGACTGACTGTCTTCTTCTCCACTGTCCGACGAACTACAACAATCATCTCCAGACGATGAAGGTGCAGCAGAAGAGCTACAACAACCAGATGAAGTACCTGCTGCTGTGATGCTTGAAATTTTAGGGCTAGAGCAACTTGCTCCTGCCGCTTGAGGTTGAACGTCCACTTTTGCTGAGCGGCACGCTGCATGTTTTGCGCACATAATGTATCTCCTTAATACTCAAAAGCCTTGAGGTTGTTGCTAACTCACGAGCAACAGAACCTTAAGTTCATCAAAAGTATAAACCTTGGAGGCTACTCCAAGGTCAAGAAGAAGTTTTCAAGAAAACAAAAATATTATGCCAGCGCCGATGGCTTACTGAGATTTAAGCTCCGCACACTCTTCACGGTTTGCCGATACATCATCGATAAGCACCGCATCGTGTGAACAAAACGGCTGAGTGTTCAAACTGACAATCGACACATCATCTTCCACTGGATCAACTTGAGAACCTTGCATCAGCTCAGCGATATGATGTCGAAGTACCAAGATACCTAAAATCCCGAACAAAACATTACCCAAGGCTTGACCATAGAGAACACCCAAAGCGCCATACCACTGCGAACCTAGATAGACGAACGGCAGAGTACCTAACGTCGCTTTGCCCAAATTCAATGCTGTCGAGTAAAGCGGTTTGCCTAAGTTATTAAAAGAGGTGTTGGCAACAAATAGCGCACCGTTAAAGGTGAAGGTTAAAGCCACATAGGTACAGAAAGCTGCCACAATAATTGCTGCATCACCTTGTAGACTAAAGCCTTGAATGACATAACCTTGAACGAAGTACAACAAGATACAAACGGCAATGGTGTATGCCGTAGTAACCAATAATGAGTTGTTGAGTGTTTCTTTTACTCTGTCCATGCGTTCAGCACCAAAGTTCTGACCAATGATTGGCCCCACAGCGCCAGACAAGGCAAAGATAACCGCAAAACAAACTGGCGTCAGACGACCTATCACGGCAAAGCCCGCGACAAAGTCCTCACCATATTGTGCGATACCCGTTGTCACAATCGCATTACCGATAGGCGTTGCGGTATTAGTGATAATCGCAGGCAGCGCAATCGCCAATATTGGTCGAATATTAAGACGCCATTGCACAAAAGAAGGCGGAGCCACCAGCTGATGGCTGCGAATAAGAGGATAAAGCGAAAAGAATAGCACCGAGAAACGAGCGACAACCGAAGCGATAGCCGCCCCTTCGATGTTCCAACCAAAACCAAAAATAAACAGAGGATCGAGAATCGCGTTAACAATGCCGCCCGACAAAGTTGCCCACATCGAACGTTTGGCATCACCTGCCGCTCTTAAGCCCGCACCCGCTGCCATCGCTAACGCCAAAAATGGACCACTTGGTAGCAAAATCTGTAGGTAAGCTTGAGCGCGCTCGGCCGCAATCTCTTTAGCGCCTATCGCGGCTAGCAGCTCTGGAATATAAGCGAACATGATTGCAGTTATGGTTGAACTGATAACAAACGCAGTCATCATGATACTGGTGCTTAGGTTTCGAGCGTGCTCTTGATTCTTTGAGCCGATGGCTTTGGACACTAATGCGCCCATGGCAATGGAAGTACCGATAGAAACGGAGGTAGAAAAGAAAGTCAGCGTACCTGCAAAGCCTACCGCAGCAGCCAATTCGACCTGTCCGAGCATACTGATAAACAGCATGTCGAGTAAGTCGACCACAAATAACGCCATCAAACCGACAGAGCCAGCCCCCGACATCACCAATATGTGGCGCATCGTTGAACCTTCAACAAACTTTGCCGTTTGATTTGACATGAAACCTCCAAAAGTTGGAATACCCAAGAGCTAAAGCCCAATCAACAGACTAGGGATCCACAAAGAAAGGATCGACCAAAAAAAGCGCTATACAAAAAAAAGGCGCTAGTGCGCCTTTTTTCAATTGAGGGTATTGAGAAAAATAATCGTTCTTAACACGCTACTATACCTGATGTTTGAAGCATTCTTCCAAATTCTTGCCGATTGCTCTCAAAACATCGGTTCTGGTGATAATACCCACCAGTTTTCGATTATCGATCACAGGGTATGCTTTAGGTTTTCCAACCTGCATCATGTCCGCCAATTCAATAATGGATAAGTCAGGAGACACCGACAGTACTTCTTGGTACATACAGTCACCTACAAGGTGTGTGTCTTGGCAGAAGTAACTGACCTTCACAAGTTTCTCGAGTAAATCCTGCTCTGAAAGGAAGCCAATCACTTGTTCATTATCATCGATTACGGGTCCACCCATGTGGTGGCTACGCATCACTTTGTCTAACGCTAGACTTAACGGCATATCAGGAGTAAATGTCACAACCTGCTGCGTCATGTAATCTTTCACTTTAATTGAATGCATTGCGTTCTCCCTAAATACTTTGCGTCATATATTTTTCTATCTTGTTAAGTTAATTGTTGTCTAAAATCTTGATTTTACTAAATGGATTTCAACAATTTTATTGATAGGCAAAACCTAACAAGACAAAAAAGTGAGACAAACAAAGGGTTGAGCACGTTTTCGAACGCCAGAAAAAAGAAAAAAAGAGCTCTTACAAAGCCTTACTTTCCCTTGCTTAACCTTACTTAGCCAAACTAGCCTGCGTAAATAAACCCTGTAATCTTCACCGCACTAATAATTAGAAACCCCGATTTAGGAAGTTTATGCAACACGACAACAACATGTACGCGTATGTTTATGCAGGTAACGACGGCACAGAAAACACACTCATCGCCACTATCGATAATCAAGAAAAACCGCTGATATCAAGCTGCGTTGATGAGATAAAACGCATGTCATGCTTAGCCATTGATTTAGCAGTAAAACACGACCTAAAAGTGAAGCTGGTGAAGTATCAAAGAGAACAAGAGATCGACTTCGGCCTATTCGTAAAATAGTGAATCCGACACCGGTTTGGTTAATCACGAACTGGCAGCCACAGTAGCAATAGCAAAGCATTAGCAAGCGTAATCGCCGTGAATGGCTGCCGAATTCGACCTGACAAGCCTAACGGGTAAAGGCTATAATGATCAGACGGCGTCCTTGCCGATTTTCATTGTCCAAATATGGTTTACTATGTCTTCTCAAACCTCACCTAAAACGTATCTAACTAATTCCTTACCTAAGTTAAAAAGCTACTTTAGTGAGTTATTGGATTTCCAATCACGCATTTGGGTGGTTCATATCTTTGAAGACTCTATTACCGATCAGTCGTTTGTGATTAATGAAGATGGATTTAAAGAACCGCTAGAGTGGATGAAAAAACGTGATTACCAAGTGAGAATGCTTGATCGTGTTGATAAGATGAAAATCTCACAGGTGATTGAGATTCAGTTCGAAGACAAAATGCATCGCTTGATGCGAGTGAAGTAGCTCTATTGTTTGGGCACGCACGAAAAGCCATTACTAGAAATTAAGCATAAAAAAGGCCAGCGCTCGCTGACCTTCTCTCATTGGCTACAAACCATCATCTAACGCGCACAATACCCATGCCACAAACGCACCGCTTTCTGGTATGCCTCAGTTTTATCGTGCGTTTCCGCAAACAGAATGGCTGTCATGCTGTCGACAACGGTATTCGCCATTAGCGCCATCTCTTCAGCCGAAGTGCCAAGTACACATTGACTAGGAAATGGCAACTCTAGGTTCATCATCTCTTCCCAGTAGAACGATTCGACTTTGTCAGGAGAGCTCATCCACACCGTTTGGCTAACTTTAGGATTATATTCAGACTCACCGTTCATCCCTTTGAATGAAATCACCGAGTGGGATTTATTGCCAATAACATGCTCAACTTCCGCATGAAGTTGTGGGAAGCCAGGATGGAAACTGCCACGCAGACCTAAACGGCCACCACCCGGATTCAATGCTCGAACTACCGTGTTAATTGGTGTTCTCAAACCGTAACGGTGTTTCCAACCAATCATGGTTTGCGCTTCGGGCGCAAAGTTAGCTAGCGGTAAATAAGCAATGCCGTCTTGTTCAAGAATCGACTTAGCATGTTCAGGGCTCTCAGCACTTTGCACACCGACATCTTGCAAATGGCTTTCAACGTGCGTCCTACCGCTCGGCTTATCCATATAGCCATGCATTAACACTTTATAGCCATTGTCAGCTAAGATTTTTGCCGCCAACAAGTTCCAAGGCTTGCCACTGGCGTTATCGTTACGCTTACCTGCATAACACGGCCAATCAATATCAGCGCCTAAATCTGGCACTCGAGATTGAAACGCTTTTACAAAGCCAGCGATCTCTTCATTGGTTTCATTCTGCACACGAATCAACATCAGTAGCATAGCCATTTGGTCGTCACCGACTTCTCCGCTTAAATACTCATCCATGATGCGGTAGGCTTGTTCGAACGATAAAGGCTTACGCCCTCTTTCTCCTCGTCCAACTGTACGAATACACTCTAAAATACTACTCATTGATTGTTTATTCTCTTCCGTTGATATCAATAAAATTCGAATACACTTTCGATTCTATGATACCCACCGTGCATTGCAAAGCGATTCAGTTGCTCTCGACCGAATTACCAATACGCGGATTGGTGTTCTAAAAGTAAACTTACTGGTGTAAAATTAGCGGATGTAATGCTAACCGCGACATATTGAGTAGTATCCCGATGACTGTAAAAAAAACGCTGAGCCAAAGAAAACGTGAATCGATCGTTGCCGCTGCTATCGCAGAGTTTACTGAGCATGGCTACAAGGCCACCAGCATGGATAAAATATCGAGCCGCGCAGAAGTATCAAAGCGAACCGTATACAATCACTTTGCCAGCAAAGAGCTGCTTTTAGATGAGATTCTGGACAGCATTTGGAGCAAAACTCTGGCCGCGACGCATTTCCCTTATCAAGCAGAACTGCCACTTGAAGAACAGCTTTCGTCGATAGCCAATCAAGAACTTGAGTTACTTGAGTCTGAAGGCTTCATCGACCTGTCACGCGTGTTGTTCTCAGAGTATTTCCATAACGCCGAACTGGCGCATCAAGCGATGGAAAAATATTCCCAAGCAGAAAGTGGACTTACAACCTGGATTAAAGCCGCGTTGGCAGACGGTCGTTTAGTAGAACTAGACCCACAATTCGCCTCCACGCAGTTCATTGGTCTGCTTAAGTCTTTTGCGTTTTGGCCGCAAATCATTGGTCATGTGCCGTCACCAGATGCTGCGCACAAACAAGTGATCATTACTTCAAGTGTCGAGATGTTCCTTAAACAATATCAGGCGTGATTTTGGTGGTTGATGAGAATTCAACCACAATAAAACCATCACTAGTATCTGCTGTTATTTTCCCTATACTGCAATCCACTTTCGTCATTACGACTCAGTAAAACTTCAACTTTAGGTAACCCTATGATTACTTTCACCACCAACTTTGGCGATATCGAGATTGAACTGAACCTTGAAAAAGCGCCAGTAACGTCGAAAAACTTCCTTAAATACTGCCAAGACGGTTTCTACGAAGGCACGACATTTCACCGTGTTATTGAAGGTTTCATGATTCAAGGTGGTGGTCACACTATCGACATGACAGAAAAACCAACTCGTGCCCCAATCGTCAACGAAGCAAACCGTGGATTGAAGAATGTGATTGGTTCTCTGGCAATGGCTCGTACTGATGCACCACATTCTGCAACGGCGCAGTTCTTCATCAACCTAGATGACAACGATTTCCTCGATCACACCTCAACAACCAACGCTGGCTGGGGTTACGCGGTATTCGGTAAGGTTTCAGCGGGTATGGATGTGGTAAACAAAATCGCTGTCGCACCAACAACCATTCGTTGGGGACACGAAGATGTGCCTTGCGAAGATATTGTGATTACTAAAGTCACCATCAACGAGTAATTCATTCACGTCCTTTCCCGCCCCTAGTGCATTCGAATTGATAGCACAAAGAAAAGAAGGCTGTGCGATAGGACTATGGTGGTAAGGGTTCGACTTTACCACCTATATTCAAAGCTCGTTGTTAAAATCGTTACCAACGAGAACGATAAGTACGGTGACACCCTTTGCACGTCTTATTCGCAGAATTTAACCCTTGCTCTGCACTCGACAAGTCTTGTTCAACACTCGCCTGATAAAGCTCAGACAAGCACTTGAAGAACAACTCGTTCCTATCCCCGTTCGTTTAAACAAAGAGTTGATGAACGAGTTAGATGCTGAAGAACAGCAAGAAATGCTCAAGCTACTTCAGAAAGTAGTCGCGGCAATCTGATCTTACCGCGTTCACTGCTTACCAAGCTTAGTGCTTAGAAATTATTACACTCTGAACGTGTATTGAAAAACAACCCACACTCGGCCTTGCGCCGAGTGTTTTATTTTCGTCTCGACCATTTGATATAGCAAAACAGTGAAGCAATGATCACCGCCCCACCGAGCAGCTTCTGCATCTCTACACTTTCGCCAAGCACACTCACACTTAACAGCAGCGTCCACACTGGCTCAAGAATCATGATCAATGCCGCCACTTCCATGTTCACGGAGTGCTGACCGACCGTTTGCAGCAAGTAACGAATAGACGTTGCGATCACCGCAGAGACAATAAACCAGAAGACTAAGGTTTTGGTGATTTCGAACTCCGGCTGAGCAGTCATAGAAGCAAAGGCTAAACCACTCACACCCACCACAAACAGTTGCACACAGATTGATGCGATAGGCTTGATATTGGTAATCACACGCTTGTTCATCACAAAGTGAACGGACAACAACATCGATGCTAGTAAGAAGTAAATCTGACTCTGCTCAACATGCCAGCCGTTGCCCAGAGTCAGCAATAGCATGCCGATAATCGCGATAGGGAAAGACATCCAAAACGCACGATTAGGCTTAACTCGGAACAAAATCCAAGACACAAAGGGGGCAATGATCATAGCTAAGCTCATGATGAATGCCCCTTCCGACAGGCTTTCCGTCACTGAAACCGCAAACACCCATACCTGTAATGAGGCAGACAACAACAAACCCACGCCGCAAAGAGACAGAATCTGCTTAAGCGAAAGCTTACGAATATGGTGAATACAAAATGGCAGAAGAATAAGACTCGCGACGAGGAATCGCACACCAATGAACACTGGCCCAGGCATTTCTAATACCACCAGCTTAGATGCAATCCACCCCACCCCAGCTAGCAGGGTGGCAAATAGAAGGTAAAGCTCTCCGCGCATCGCTTTCACGTTCATCATTTTACTTAGTCCAATAACAAAAAAAGCAACCCGACTCTGCAAGGTTGCTTTTTATAAACATTCAACAGTATCGAGATACTATCTCAATACTCTGCTTCAGGCAGCTGTTTTTAGCCTGCGTATTCTGGGTAATCCGTTAAACCTTTTTCAGCACCACCGAACAATGTGTTTGGATCGTGCGCTGCAAGTGGGTAACCATTTTGAATACGAGCTGGTAAATCTGGGTTCGCAACGAATGGACGACCAAAACCAACCATGTCAGTTACGCCTTCAGCAACGGCTTTTTCGCCACGCTCGCTATCGTATTTACCCGCATAAATAAGGACACCCTCGTAGGCTTCACGAACTGCCGCTTTAAATGCTTTTGGCGTTTCAGGTGCATCGTCCCAATCAACTTCTGCAATGTGTAGGTAAACAATTTTGTATAGGTTAAGTAGTGCTGCCGCAGCTGTGTAAGTCTCTACTGGTGTAGCGTCAACCGTACCATTCAACGATGTGAACGGAGCAAGGCGTACACCAACACGGTCAGCACCGATCGCTTCAACCATAGCTTCAACCACTTCGCCTAGGAAACGTAAACGGTTTTCAATTGAACCACCGTATTCGTCAGTACGGTTGTTTGCTTCAGAATCGATGAATTGGTTGATTAAGTAACCATTCGCTGCGTGAAGTTCGATACCATCAAAGCCTGCTTCAACCGCATTCAAAGCCGCTTGGCGATACTGTTCAACCACTTCTTTAATGTCTTGTTTCGTCATCTCACGAGGTTCAACCACGTCAACAAAGCCCGGTTCATCAGTGCCGTTATCGATGAATACTTTTACGTTTTCTGCTTTAAGTGCAGAAGACGAAATTGGTTGTTCACCACCAATGTTGTCTGGGTGTGTTACACGGCCTACATGCCAAAGTTGAGCGAAGATAACGCCCTCTTTTTCATGTACGGCATCAGTCACTTTTTTCCAACCCGCAATCTGCTCATCAGAATAGATACCCGGAGTCCAAGCATAGCCTTGACCCATAGGTGAAATTTGTGTGCCTTCAGCGATAATCAAACCCGCAGAAGCGCGTTGAGCGTAGTAAGCCGCCATCATGTCGTTTGCTGAATTACCAGGTTGCGTTGCACGAGAACGCGTCATCGGTGGCATAACAATACGGTTTTTAAGCTCGATATTACCAAGTTGAATTGGTTGAAATAGTGCGTTTGTCATTGTTATATCCTCGATTAACCTAGTTGAATCAGTTCGATTTGGTAGCCGTCTGGGTCAGTAATAAAAGCGATATGAGTTGAGCCGCCTTTCACTGGACCCGCCTCGCGAGTGACGTTGCCACCTAGCGATTTGATTTTGTCACATGCTGCGTAAATATCTTCTACACCCAATGCCAGATGACCAAACGCGCTGCCCATCTCGTACTCGTTAGTATCCCAGTTGTACGTTAGCTCGATAGTCGTGCCGCCTTGCTCGTAGCCAACAAAAACCAATGTATAGCGATAGTCTTTGTTTTCGTGGCGTTCAAGTTCCTTCATTCCCAATACCTTGGTGTAGAACTCGATAGACTTGTCTAAATCAGTAACTCGGATCATAGTGTGTAGGAATTTCATATTTCGCCCTTTTTAGCCCAGCAACCTGAGCCAATATAATCGTGAGTGGAGGTTACCCACTTCTTTGTTAGGGTTAATATACGAGCTAACAGCAAATAAATGAAATTATCAAAAATTCTCATTATGATAATTTTTTGTTATGAAGCGCTTAATACAGACGATTTGTTATGGAGATATTCGGCAAACAAAAGATAGGGCGACAATCAGAAAGCGGAGCGCCAACTGTTTAGCGATTTAGACATGTCATTAGTCGTATTGATGATCTGCTCTCTGAACCACTTATGTGCCGGATCGGTGTTCTGTTTTTTCAACCAAATGAGGTAATGAGAGATAGGCTGATAATCGAAAGGCGGTTTGAACAACTGTAACCCAAGACGTTCCTGAAACTGGATCGCCATAGAAAGCGGCACAACAGTGATGTAATCAGTCTGGCTACACAGCATTAGGTTACTGGCCATAGAGCTGCCGTGAATTACAATTTTACGCGAGGATAAGTCTAACGAAGTGTAGTGAGTCAAACTTCTTACTTGGCGACGTGTTCTGGCTAAAACCGCATGTTGCTCACTGAGATATTGCGCCTCGGTGATCTCACCTTTGATCCTAGGGTGCCCATTTCGGCAAACAATCACAAACTCACTGTCGTAGAGCTTTTCGCTCATCATGCTTGAATGCTCAGGCAACACAATGTCGATCATCAAATCAAACTTCTGAGTTAATAGATCCTCATGGACTTGATCATCACTATCTGGTTGGTCATACACCTCAAGAGATAAGCCTTGATTGGGTAACTGAGAAAATCGATCGAGCAACATCCACTTTAAATGTTCGGGAACCGAAGCCACAAACCTGCGCTCCGTACTCGCTTCATCAAACCCAGCCATACCTTGAAACACGCCGTTGAGCTCGTGTATTGGCGCTTTGATTTGCTCATACAAGCTTTGCGAGTAAGCCGTAGGCACAACCCCTCGCCCACTGCGCACAAACAACTCTTGGCCAATTTCATTTTTCAGTCGGCCGAGCGCAGTGCTGATCGTCGATTGATTGGTATTCAAATGATCGGCAGCCTTACTCAAACTGCCCTGCTCCATCACCGCTGAAAACACAGCCAATAAGTTAAAATTCGGAATGTCATTACTCATGATTCAGTGCTCATTTGGCGATAGATTTAATTATCTTATCGTAAAAGCGATAGAATGAAACAACGGATGCTCATTGAGAAAACAAAACTGAGAAGGAAGCATCATATGGTAAAGAGCAAAAATGTCAGAACAACTCACTCTTTCGAATAGCTGCCACATTCGCCAGATTGGAATCTAAATCTCTTCGCTGTGCCAGTAACGCTTAATCCTCCCTAGACTGGTCGGAGTATTCAATATTTCCGCCCTGCCTTATTGATACTTTTATAGCCACTTCTATGATCCAGGCTAATTAAATAGACATATTTTATAAGCCGAGTTTGAGCCTGTTCAAATAAACCCACCTCCAGTTTACACAACCACTCAATTCATCGTAATTACGATAATTTAATATCGCAATAATGCGTAGATAGCACCAGTTACACTTCCTATTATTTCGCCAACAAATCAATTCTTAACCTAAACAGAAAACCTAAAAATGTGTAGATGATGGTGTTGCACACATCACGGACGACGGCCTTAAAACCCAATGCAGCAAACGAACCTATCAATGGTAGACGTTACTTAAGAATGATTTCGCCAGGTGTTTTTAACACTCTATTCGCGAGAATGCGTTGTCTACGTGGTCAAAGCGATTTTTAATTGTCATCTAGTACTTTTGACTCAGTAGGTCTATACGGTTACGTGAGTTCAACACCTCTTTCAGATGTCTTCTAAAAGTCTTGTACCAAGGCTGCACTTTCTCTCTCCTTATTTAGGTTGAGATATGAACTTTATTAAAATCGTTTTCCAGAAAATCTGGGCCGTTGTGATGGTCTTGATTAAATTCTGCCTGTTTATGGCGGTGATGTTTGCTGGTGCATGGGCTCTTGCACCATTAGGCACAATCCATTCGAAAGACATCGACATGTCTCAATTCAACAATCATCCCAATGAAATGATGATGAACTTCTTCCAGATGGAGTCCTTCTCTGGTTACTTGTTCTCAGTGACCATTGCTGTGGTTTTAGCCGGTGTTTACGGCATGTGGCAGTTGCATGAACTGGGTGTGCATAAAGCAAAAGAGCACAAAAGCGCTCACGTTCAGATCGTGTTTGCACTGTCACTTTGCGGACTATTCATCAGCAAAACATTCTGGGTTATCGCTTTGGTTATCGCATTAGCGAACTGGAAACATATTGGTCAATCACTGAGTGATGTGATTCGCCGTGGTGTACAGCCTAAACAAGACGCGACCAATACAGAGACTGCCGCAGTCCACGTATCACCTGAACAACCGGTAACAGAGCCGTCTTCAGTAGAGCAATCTTCAAAAGAGCAGGCTTCAGAAGAAAAGACTCCAACAACACCATCCGCTACAGAAAAAGAGGTCGCATAATGAAAGAGATGATGATTCCATACATCCTAATTGTATGGTCACTGTTTGCGACAGGCGCACTTAAGAAGAACTTCAAGAACTACACATGGGCAGCCATTGGTGGCGTAATGATTCTTGCGGTATTAGCGGTAATCTCTCGCTTGTGGGCACCCGTTGATTTAACCAACTCAACCACAGTGAAAGCACCACACGCGGTAATGTCACCTATCTTTGGCCAGCAGATCGATCAAGTGCTTGTTGAGCACAACCAAATGGTTAAAGAAGGCGACGTAATTTACACACTCGTCGACATTGACTCAGCCGCAGACAAAGCAAAGATCGAATCTTCAATTGTTCAGAAAGAAGAAGAGATCAAGCAAATGAATCGCGACTTAGAGCGCGCTGAAACGTCACCTGAAATCTTCAATATGCGTGACGTAGAAAAGTACGAATCCGATCTTCGAGTGCTGCACGCTGAACTTGTGTCGTTAAAAGCCGATCTACAAAAAGTAAATTGGGCGCAAGAGAAGAAGACCATTAGAGCTGAGTTTGACGGTCAGGTTTCGATAGTGAATATTGCTGAAGGTTCTGTCATGGGTAACATGCACCTCTACAACACCAGCAAAAAATTCCTTGAGATGCGTATTTCAGACCAAACTTAT
This sequence comes from Vibrio splendidus 12E03, assembly GCF_000272105.2. Lineage (GTDB taxonomy): Bacteria > Pseudomonadota > Gammaproteobacteria > Enterobacterales > Vibrionaceae > Vibrio > Vibrio splendidus_I. The sequence continues at coordinate 12,930 of NZ_AJZD02000062.1, read as the reverse complement.
GGCTATGTTCAAGTAGGAGACTTCGCTGAGTTCTTCGTTGATGCATACCCAGGTCACGTGTTCCGAGCAAAAGTACACAGCTTTAATGCAGGTACCGGTGAGTCGAGTATTTCTCCACTTCAGGGACCACAAAGCGTCGGTCAACACGTGGTAAGAAACGGCAATGGTTTAGGTCGTACTATCGTGCTTGAGATCATTGAACCAGAAGGTTACAACATCCCGATTGGTTCAACTGGCGCGGCTTGGATCTCGGCTGAGAAGCCACACCCATTCTGGGGCTTCATTGACGTGATTGGCGCAGCCACCGTTCGCCTACAATCTTACAAGTCATACTTAGGTGCTTGGTAAACAAGTTACGCGTAAGAGTTGGATAGAAGATAAACAAAAATACCCCGCTCGTCGGGGTATTTTTATTACAGCGGTGCATGGCTCTCAAAATTAAACAAACTGAGAAACAGCATACCTCTCCCTCAAAAATACACAGTTAATCGGCTCTTTGCCCTAAAAATGTACTCTCAATCAAGTGGTTTTCACGCCCAACCTCAACAACTCAAAAAACCAACCACAACCAGATAAAAGTAGCAATCAAACTAGGCACTTATTTATGGGAGCAATGCATTAATTTTAACTATAAGATTGTAATTTCCGCTCAGAAAACACTCTCGTTACAATCAGTTACAAAATACGTTATAAAAGTGATGTTAAAACCACCTGTTTAATCCAATCCCAAACAAAAATGTGATTCTCTACCATTATTTGAAATATTTTTATGCTTAAATACGACAAATTTCAATTAAAGGTGAAGGGATAACATGTCTGCAAAAGCATTCGGCGACTTTTACTGTTACTTACATTGCCTCAATTTACTTTCAATCAAAGAACAAGGGATAACACCAAAAGAGTACCTGGATGATGTGCGCAAAGAGCCTTTTTATTATCGTGGAGGCACCTCCAAAGAAGCGCAACAAAAGTGGGCGGAGCGAATCTTGGAGTCGATCTACAAATATCACGGTATTCAAGGCGACGGTCCAAACGGACATAATGATCTCTTGATACGAGAAGGTATCGCATCAAAAGCCCGCTACAAAATAAGAGAAGGCGCTGAATTCGATGTTAACCCGGGATTACATGAATCAATAGCAATACTCAACACCATCGGTAGCCAATTACTTGAACGAGTTCTACCCGCGGCAGGGTCTAAACTCAGCAAAGCATTAACACTGCTTTCTAGGTCCAAGAATGTGTCAAATGCTGCGCCCTTCAAGATACACATTGGCAATTATGACCTCATAGCCCCTAAAGCAGATTACACAGTGCTGAGTAAACTCGAGAACGCACTAGAAAACCGTCTTGTGGTTTCATTTGATTACGAAGGAAGTCGTTGCGAAGTCGATCCATATGCTTCATTTGTTTACCAAAAGGCTTTCTACCTTGTCGGTCTAGAGCGCTATAGAAAAAGCACTGAAAGTAGTTTGATGCTCGGCGACTATCGTGCTTACAAGGTCCATAATATTAACAATCTTGAGATTCACTCTACTCAGAGTTTTTCAATGGGTAATCAAAAAGACTTTTGCCTCCATGATTTCCTCTCATCAAGCAATGGTAAAATGGTTAATGGTGGCGAAACCTGTGAAGTAGTCTTAAAGATGAAAAGAGACACTGATGGCTACAACAAGTTTGTAGATGAATACAAACTAAGTGAATGTCAAAAAATAGAAGAGGTCGCTGACAGCCATTACATTGTAAGAGCTCAAGCTCGTGATAGCGTGGTTTTCAAAAGCTGGCTCATTAACAACGCCGATTGCGTTGAAATTTTAAAACCACTACAACTACGTACTGATGTAATACAAGACATTAAACACGCTATGAGCGTATATGCACATTAAATTTAAAAATCATCATATATGAAGTTCAACATTGGATCCTCCAATATCAATAACCATTCAACATTGTAATAAGTTAAACAATAAACAAAAGTAATTAATAAAGTAGCATTCAACTAAAATAAAATTAACGGTATTATTTTTAGTTATTTCCTATTTTAGACAGAAAATGTCAGATTTTATTGTCACAATACTATTCTCACAACAATAAAATTAGGCTTAGCTGTGATATACAAAATAAAAAAATCATTTATTGATGAACTTTATCACCTTAATTATAAATCAAACAGTTTAGTACATCGTCTTCCTTTTTATTGGTATAGACCTTTAAAGGTATTCAGTCGACTACTCGCATTGCCTGTTATCTTATTTTTCATGGTGTAAAAGTAATGAACCGTAATTTATCAAAGGTAGAATGGATTCTGCTGGCCATAGCTGCAACATTCTTAGGTTTAAGCTTATTCCTCTACTACTCACTCTGTAAAAATCTATTCTCTGGAGGATTCAATGACATCATTGAGATCATTGTAGTTTTGGGGCTTTTTTACTGCTCATTCATTGCCGCAAACTACAGTATAACCATGCTTGCTGAAAAATACTGTAGTCGGAGAAACCGCTATGAAGAGCTTTAAGTTCCTTCTCTCGGTATCCACTTCGCTTGCATTTTGGATATTTGCGCTATTTTATTTCTTCTCAAGCTCGATTAATACCAATACGGGGCTAAGTATGGCTCCTACTTTTGAAGGTAAGTACTGGACAACAGTAAATGGAGTTCGACCCGGGCGATATACTCCAGAACATGGTGATGTCATTAGATTCCGACACCCACCTAAGCACCGAAGTGAAAATATAACCTTTAGAAAGCGGGTAATTGGTATTCCAGGCGATACAGTCACGTTAAAGAATGGCTACCTTTATATCAATGATAATAAGATGTCACATGGAGTGACCAAAAAAGAAGATGGATTTGTCTATATAAAAGAAAAAATAGGTAATAGCAAATATAATGTCAGGTATCTAAAAGAAGATTCAAACATACTTGAAGACAATATTTCTTGGCATGTACCAGAAGGAAAGCTATTTGTTCTTGGCGACAATCGAGACTACTCATACGACTCAACCAATGAGAGCTTTGGTTATGTCGATATAAATAGCGTTAATGGTGTCTATAACAAAGTTCTACTCAATGTTGCCAATGGAAATCGCAAGTTCAACTGCTCCTTAACCATGGTCGAGAGCTACTCGCCTTTCCAAAGAACATGTTAGAAAGCGCAGATATTAAGTACACACCAAGCGATTAGCGCTGATCAACAAGCAATAAGCTGATAAAGAAAAACCGAGCTATTCAATATAGCTCGGCTTTTGTCATACTCGCGATTTACCTTATGAAAAAGGCAACGGAATCAGTTCTAGCCCGAGTACGCCACTGATGCTCATTACCACCAGCAGAGAGACCTTGAAGACGGTCTTTGACCACTGAATGTAGTTGAGGCAATCGACTTTGCGGAATGTCACTTTGGTCCACATAAAGCAAACGGCCGCCGACACCGCTAAGTATTCGTAGCCCGCTTCTCCGAGCAAGAACAGCCCAAGAGCAACCGCGCCAAAAGCAACCACGTACGCTTTCATATGTTTGTGGGCCTTATCGACCCCCTCTTTTACCGGTAGTACTGGAATGCCTGCATCGCGGTAATCTTGAATGCGGAACATCGCAATCGCATACGAGTGTGGCATTTGCCATAAGCAGAACATGATGAACAGCAAAACCGCTTCTAAGCTCAAGTAATTCGTCACACCAAGGTAACCAACTAATGGCGGAACCGCGCCAGAAATACTGCCCACTAAGGTGCCGTAAACGGAATTACGCTTGTACCACATGGTGTAGAAAAAGACGTAGAACACATAACCAAGCAACACCACCACCGCAGACATCGGATTAACGAATTGAAACAGCAACGCCGTGCCTGCCAACAACATGACTAACGCATAGATAAATGCGACATCTGTATTGATATTACCCTGAACCAACTCACGGTTCTGGGTACGTTTCATTTTCTGGTCGATATCGCGGTCAAAGATGTTATTCACCACACAACCTGATGCAATCACAAGCCCTACACCCGCTAATGTCGTCAGTAACAACATCGCACTGGCTGGTTCTGTTTTTGCGGCGAGAAAGAACCCCGCCGCAACAGAAATCAGGTTGCCGAAAATGATGCCCGGTTTGGTAATAGACAAATATTTTTTCAGCATACCTTGGCCTACAACTTCATGTTGACGTTCATGTTGTAGATGATCCATACCGAGCCTGCGATAAGAATCAATACAACAATGGCAGTAAACATCAGTGACACTAAGTTCCAACGCCCATCGGAAGATTTCGCTTCCATATGCAAGAAGTACTTAAAGTGGACAAAGATTTGCACCAGCGCACAACCGAACAAGATCACGTAAGTTTCCGTGCTTGGTAGCGCATGTGCCCACACAATGTAGAACGGAATAATGGTCAGAATTAGTGACGCAATAAAGCCTTTCACATAATCCGTTGCACCGCTGTCTAGATGCTGTTCCATTACATCACCCCCATTAAGTACACGATGGTAAATACGCAAATCCAAACGATATCAAGGAAATGCCAGAACAGGCTTAAGCACTGGAAACGCACCGACATGTTGTCGTTCAAGCCTTTGCTTGAAAGCTGGTGATACGCCACCGCCATCCAAATCAGACCGAACGTTACGTGCAAACCGTGTGTGCCAACCAAGGTAAAGAACGCAGAAAGAAATGCACTCTCTTGAGGACCATAGCCTTCTGCAATCAAGTGATGAAATTCATACACTTCCATACAGATAAAGGCTAAACCCAATACAAAAGTGACTTTTATCCATCGCTTCAATCCGGTCACATCTTTGCGCTTCATCGCAATCATGCCAAAACCGAAGGTGATACTACTGAACAGCAGCATCATGGTTTCGACAAACACGAACGGCAGTTCAAAGATGTCTTTACCTGTCGGCCCTGCTATTGATCCACTCTCAAGCACGGCATAAGTCGCGAAAAGCGTGGCAAACAGGACACAGTCACTCATCAGGTAAACCCAGAAGCCAAACAACTTATTGCCCGCAGCTTCGTGGTGATGATCATGCGAGTGTGCAAGATCATAAGTGTGTGACGGAGTATTAGCTTGCATACGTCGTCTCCAAATCATCTTTATTGTCGTTATTACCACTATCAGCATCACTGTCAGCGCTGTTACCACGACCAGAGTTGTCGCCTTTCACTGACTGTTTCTTTGCTTCTTCAAGCTGTGCACGTCGAGCCGCTTCAATCGCTTTGATCTCTTCAACTTCCACGTAGTAGTCCACATCGTCGTTGTAGCTGTGTTGAATACACGTCACCACGATGCCCACTAAGCTTGCAGCCGCTAGCCACCAGATGTACCAGATCATCGCGAAGCCAAATGCCAATGCCCATGCAGACACATAGATACCTGTCGGTGTATTCTTCGGCATGTGAATACGTTCGTATTCTTCTTCCTGAGTCGGGTCAAACTCACCACTTTGCTTTTGATACCAGAACGAATCGATCTCATCGCCCTTGGGCAGTTTTGCAAAGTTGTAGAACGGCGGTGGTGAAGACGTTGCCCATTCAAAGGTACGTCCACCCCATGGGTCACCGGTTAGATCTCGGTTTTGGTCGCGGTCACGAACACTCACGTAAATCTGAACGAACTGACACACCACACCCATCGCAATCACGCCCGTACCAGCAGCCGCAACCGCCAGTAGAGGGAAGAACTCAGGGTTAATGTCTTGGCTCAAACGACGCGTCATGCCCATAAAGCCCAGAGCGTAAAGTGGCAAGAACGCCATCAAGAAACCGATGATCCAGCAGTAGAATGCGCGTTTGCCCCACAGCTCGTTCAGAGTGAAACCAGTCGCTTTCGGGAACCAGTAACCAATCGCAGCAAAACAACCGAAGACAACACCACCGATGATTACGTTGTGGAAGTGAGCAATCAGGAATACTGAGTTATGCAGAATGAAATCTGCGCCCGGTACTGCCATCAATACGCCCGTCATACCACCCACGGTAAAGGTGATTAGGAAGCCCACTGTCCACATCATTGGCGTGGTGAAGCGGATACGACCTTTGTACATGGTGAATAGCCAGTTGAAGATCTTAACCCCGGTTGGGATAGAGATAATCATGGTCGCGATGCCGAAGAAGGCATTCACGTTAGCGCCAGAACCCATAGTGAAGAAGTGATGCAGCCAAACCACAAACGCTAAAATAGTGATCGCCACCGTTGCCCATACCAGTGAGGTATAACCAAACAGTTTTTTGCGAGAGAAGGTTGCAGTCACTTCAGAGAACACGCCGAAGATAGGCAAAATTAGGATGTACACCTCAGGGTGTCCCCATGCCCAAATCAGGTTCACATACATCATCACGTTGCCACCAAGGTCGTTGGTGAAAAAGTGCGTGCCGATGTATCTATCCAAAGTCAGTAACGCGATGGTTACCGTTAGGATTGGGAAAGAGATGATGATCAGGATGTTGGCACACAAAGATGCCCACGTGAATACAGGCATCTTCATCATTGGCATAGACGGAGTACGCATGCGCAAAATAGTCGCGAAGAAGTTCACACCCGTTAACGTGGTACCCACACCGGATATTTGCAGCGCCCATATCCAATAATCGACCCCGACTCCCGGACTTGCCTCAATGCCAGACAACGGCGGATACGCCAACCAACCCGTACGGCCAAATTCACCTAAGCCCAGTGACATGTTGGTTAGGATGATACCCACTACAAACAGCCAGAAGCTCAAGTTATTCAGATAAGGGAACGCAACATCACGAGCACCAATTTGCAGCGGCACAATGATGTTCATCAAACCGATAACCAAAGGCATCGCGACGAAGAAAATCATGATCACGCCGTGAGCCGTGAAGATCTGGTCATAGTGATGTGGCGGTAAATAGCCTGTCTCACCCGCTGCGGATAGCAATTGCTGACTACGCATCATGACGGCATCGGCAAAGCCACGAACTAACATCACCATCGCGACCGCAATGTACATGAAGCCCAATTTTTTGTGGTCTACAGAAGTAAACCATTCATTCCAAAGGTATTGCCACTTACCGGCTTTGGTTACCGCATACACCACTAAACCACCCACTAAAGCGATCATGGTTAACGTGAACAAAATAATGGGTTCGTGGTAGGGAATTGAGTCTAGAGTTAATCTTCCAAACATGACGATTATCCTTGGGTTTCCGGCAAACAGTTCATTGAACCAGGGTGCTGGGTCACAACATCAGTGAATAAAAATGGTGGGATACTGGAGAACAGGGTCACAGGTTCAGCCACACTCGGCGCAGCCAAAGAACGGAATTGCTCCCAATCTTCAATACGGTCCGGGCTTGCTTTCACTTTTTCCACCCAGTTTAGAAACGCCACTTGATCAGGCATGGCTGATGCGGTGAATTTCATTTGAGAGAACCCTTTACCACTGTAGTTAGACGCAAAACCTTTGAAGTCACCTTCATGGTTAGCAATCAAGTTCAGCTTGGTCACCATTCCCGGCATCGCGTAGATCTGCGAACCAAGACGTGGGATAAAGAACGCGTTCATGATGTTGTCTGAAGTCAGCTTAAACGTCACCGGTACATCTTTCGGGAACGCAACATAGTTAACCGTCGCAATGTTTTGCTCCGGATAGATGAACAGCCACTTCCAGTCCAGAGAGACTACTTCGATCACCATAGGCTTAACGTCACTCTCCAGAGGCTTGGAAGGCTCTAGTTCGTGTGTTGTTCGCCAAGTGATGGTGGCCAGAATCGCAATAATGATTATTGGAATCGTCCATACCACCACTTCGATCTTGGTTGAGTGCGCCCAGTCAGGTGCATACTCTTCTGTGGTATTACTTTCGCGGTATCTATAGGCAAAGTAGATGGTCATCAGAATCACGGGGATGACGACAATCAGCATCAGTAACAGAGCCGTAATAATCAGCTCCTTTTCCTGAACGCCAACGCTACCTTTTGGGTCGAGCAATGCGGAGTTACATCCTTCGAGCATCAGGACGGTTCCCACCAAACCAATCCTCGACAGATTTGCTCTCGATAAAATGTGTTTATATCTTGAAGCTTCCATTAACTTTCTCGATGGTTATCCAGCCTCAGAACGAACGCCCGAGTACTGGTTGTCATGGTCATTAGAATATTTATGTGTTGAGCATGTGAAACGACGCATCTCAAAGCGAAACGGAATTAGCCACTATCTTGAACAGTCGACAGTTGAACAGTTGAACTGCCAAGTTAAAACGACAGTGCTGCGTAGCCGAAACATTGCCGCACGGTTAAAACCACACAAAAAATATGACTTAATTGTTACACTTTGAAATACATTGTTACATTTGGCACATTATGAGGAGTTGAAATTGAAAGCTCACCAAACAAACTTGGAAACTAACCTTCCAGTTATGAAAGTAAGATGTAGGAAATTGATGCAATTCAGACGCACAACATGAACGTGCCACACGAGTCGAGCCATGTGCGGAAAAGGATTAAAGCGAAACGGGAGAGAGAAAAGTAAACACGCAGTAAAAACAATAATGATTGATTACATTAGAAAGAGCGAATTAAGCAAAGTGTGATTACTGTCAAATTTATGAATTCACATAAGATTTTAAAGGTATTTAGAAAAGACATCACTTCAGACAGCAACCCATCAGGTATTCAAATAACACCCTGCTTTTTATGATAATCATGTCAGTTATACGCAGCAGAAAACGGACAGAAATGGGGATAAAAAGCCGATTTCATGAGTATTTTGATGGGTTTTAAGTGGGTGTTACTCCCCTCAATAGAGAGGAGTAAGGGTTACCAAAGAAGAGATTATGCTGTTGGTTCGACGACGGTTTTGCGCTGATTTTTAGTCATCAAATGATAAACCACAGGCACAAAGTAGAACGAGATAAGAGTGGTTAATACTGTACCGCCGACAATCGCGACCGCAAAAGGAGGCCAGAAACCGCCACCAGCAATAATCAACGGCATAAAGCCGCCAACGGTTGTAATCGTGGTCGAGCTGATATGACGAGTACACGACATCACTGCCTCAACTACCGCATCCACATTGCCTGATGAAGCTTGCTTATCGAGTTTCAATTCCGTCAGAATCACGATGGCGGCGTTAATCGCTAAGCCCGCAATCCCGAGCATGGCGATGATCACGGTAAAGCCAAACGGATAACCGAAGATCCATACCGACAACAGCCCTAGCCCACCTGCCAATCCTGCGACCATGAAGATGATGCTACTCATTCGGAACGAGTTGAACGACATCACCACCACCAACACCATCAATACCACCACAACGGCGACATTCGAGATCAGGCTATTGACTGAATTGTCTCGTTCAGCGGATTCGCCACCAAAGCCAATCGTGTAGCCCGATGGCATCTCATAGTCTGCTAGGCGTTTTTGGAATTCATTAAGTACGGTTTGAGGTAAGACACCCGCTTCAATGTAACCCTCGATGGTATTCACACGCTGCCCGTTACGACGAGTAATCGCACCACGACTGGTCGTCAATTCAAGCTCAGCCAGAGTCGACACATTGATGCCAGTTGAATACACCTCAGAACTGATTGGCAAGCGAATATTACTTAAGTGCGCTAAGTTTTCACGTGCGTCATCCGCAACACGAACACGAATTGGCACCGATTCACTGCCCTCAATTACCGAGCCACTTTCGCGACCTGTCAGCGTGGTTTGCAGCATGCCAGCAAACTGGTTCAATGAAATACCGTTAAGTTTCGCGGTGTCTTCATCGACCTTCAACCACACCTTAGGTGTACCCGGTTGCAGTGTTTCCCTTGTGTGAGTCACATGAGGAACTCCTGCCAGAATCAAGCGCACATCCTCACCAATCGCTTTTAAGGTATCGAGGTTTTCACCATACACACGCAGTTCTACTGGCGCGGTAAATGGAGGCCCTTGGTTAAGCTTTCTCACCAAGATCTGCGCCTGTGGTACTTCTTTATCTAGCACCTTTTGAAGTTCAGGAATTAGCGCATTGGCTTGATCAAAATTTTCTGTTTTCACCATTGCTTGCGAGAAGTACGGCGCGTTATTTTGCCTTGCTTGCAGGTTGTAATAGAACGATGGGAAGTTCGCTCCTACTAGCCAGTCAATACGCTCGACTTCGGGGTAACGATGAATAATGTCGTCGATTTTCTCAGAGGTATTCTTGGTCGCATAAATGCTCGCTTGAGGTGGCATATAAACCTGAATCTCAAACATGTCTCGGTCTGATGGCGGGAAGAATTGCTCAGTCAGCTGAGACATACTCCAGTAACCAGTAAACGGAACCAACAACACCAAAGCAATCGTGATAATTGGATGCGTGACACCAAAACGGACAGAAGACGAGAACCAGCGCGTCAAAGCAGGAATTCTCAAACCCGTCATATACCAATGGTGCTGCCCTTTCTTGTCGACATCACTGAGTTGTTTCGGCAATAACTTGGTCGCCAAGCCCGCAATCAAGGTGTGCGAAATAATGTAAGAACCGATCAACGAGAAAGAAACGGTAATCGCAATTCCTCCCACAAACTCACCCGATGCGCCCGGCATCAGAATGATCGGGGCAAACGCCAATACCGTGGTTAATGTTGACCCCAGTAGCGGCACCCATAAATGTTTCAACGCATTCATGGTTGCTTCGGCTCGATGTTGTCCTTTCAGGCGGTAAGCTTGAATGGTATCGACCATCACCACCGCGTTATCTACCATGATTCCGAGCGCCACAATTAGGCCCGTCACCGACATTTGGTTAATCGGCACACCGGTCATTTTCATGATCGACAGGGTCAATAATGAGGTTAACGGCAGAGAAATTGCCACTAAGATCGCGGCGCGAACGCCCAAGGTGACAAACAGCACAATTAAGATCAAGCCGAAACCGATCATCAAGCTTTTGCCTAAATCGTCTAAGCGAGTTTCGGTATACCCTTGTTGATTGAAAAGCACGTTGACCTGAATATTGCTCGGCAACTCTTGCTCAAATCGACTGATGAGCGCGTTGGCTCGCGACGTCCAGTTATCGACTCGGAGATCAGGGTGCATTCTCGCTGCGACAATCACACCCGGCTCACCATCAATAATGGCAATCTGGTCTTGTGGGGTTTTCTCACCACGTTTCACAGAAGCAATGTCTTCCATACGGATGATGTGACCATTGCTGTCGGTGGCTATCGGCACTTGTTTAATACGTTCAATGGAATCAAGCTCAGACTTAATCTCTAAGCCAAAGCGAGAATAAACACTGACTAATTCTCCGGCAGAGTTTTTCGCATCCGCCCCTTCCAAAGATTCTGCGATATTGGCACTTGAACGACCAAGCGCGGCAGCATCGGCAGTGCGTAAACTGATTTGAATCTCTTCTTGTGGCATCCCGTATTCATCAACGAATTCGGTGCCCGACAAGGTTCGCAATCGCTTAGCGAGTTCTTTGGCATAACGACCCAGCGTTAATCGGTCAGGCTCACCTGCACCAGCCCAAGTTAGAGATGCGATAGTTGTGAAAGCATAGGTATGGTCGCTATCGAAATCGGGAGAATGAGAGCCCGCAGGCAAAATGGATTCGATGTCAGACAGCTTGTCACGAGCTTGAGACCAAACCGGCTCAGGCTCGGTAATCACATCATTGAGTTCCAAAGTAACAATCGACACACCCGGTCTTGACGTCGAGCTGACGAGTTTAACTTCACTCAGTTCACGCAGCTTATTCTCAATAACCTCAGTAACCAAGGTTTCAACACGCTCGGCACTGGCGCCGGGGAAGCTGGTTGTGATGTTCGCGTAGCGGTTGATGATGACCGGGTCTTCTGCACGAGGCAGAGTCATAAACGCCGAAATGCCACTCACCATGAGCAGTGCGGTCATTAAGATAAGCAATCGAGTGTTAGAAATAGTCTCTATGATTTTCATACTATTTCCTATTCAACAGTAACGCTGGCTGGCTTCACGGTTTGGCCGGGAACCAAACGATGTAAACCACTGGATATCACCTGCTCGCCCTCGCTGATTGCACCGCTCACGTAGGCTTGTTGGTTGTTGGCAAACAACACCTGTACGCTTCGACGTTCAACCTTATTGTCTTCACCAATAACGAAGATATTCCACACACCACGTAAACCATCGATCAAACCCGTGAGTGGAACCCAGTAACCTTGGTCATCAATTTGCTCATCAAACTTAAGATACGCAAGTTGCCCTTCTAAAACAGAAGCTTGCTCCGGAAACAGGTAACGTAGGCCAACACTGCGAGATTGAGTATCCACCATCGCCCCCGGGTTAAGCAGGCTCACAGCGAAATCGTCTCGCCCGACACGAATACTTGGTGTAGAAAGTGAGGTCACTTTTTGCATTTGATGAGCAGGAATGCCGATAAAGGCTTCTTTGCCTTCTGAAGCAAGCAGCGTCAGAGTCGGATTGCCGACATTCACCACATCACCTAGCGATACAAAACGCGTTGCGATCGTTCCCGAATAAGGCGCACGAACCGTCGACTTAACCAACTTCAATTGATTGCCTTTTACCGAGGCATCAATACGCAGTAAGTTCGCCTGCAACACGCGCTGTTCACTGGTTAACGAATCAATCTCAGCCTCGGCACTGAAGCCCTTTGCTTTCAGTGAACGTTGACGCTTCAAGTTTGCCGCCACAAGGCTCAGTTGTGCTTTGACTTCTTCAGCCTGTGCTTTCAGTTGGCTAGACTCTGTTTCCAATAACTGAGTATCCAATCGGATCAACGGCTGACCTTCGGTTACTGTGTCACCGACATCCACTAGAATCTCGTTTACTTTACCCGCCAATTCAAAACCAAGATTCGCCTGTTGCCCTGCTTTTACCACACCAACATATTCACGCTGTACCGCATAAGAGGAAGATTGCGCCAAGGCCATCGTTTCCACGGTTAAAATGGTTTGGACGCTCGAAGTCGTTTCGGCGGTTGAATCAACCG
>NZ_AJZD02000061.1 GCF_000272105.2 Vibrio splendidus 12E03 | reverse complement strand
GCTTCATACGACCTCAGGTCGCACGAACATATCAAAGTTAGTTGTACCGATGTGTCCTGCCGCATAGGCAGTTAAGAATAGGCCAGGAAGAAAGCAACCTTCCTGCTGAACAAGCAGTTAAAATCAAAGCCATCAAGTTTAAGCTTGGTGGCTTTTGTTTGTTTACAATCGGTTTTATTCGTCCCACTTTCTAACATGGAAATGCCGCGAAGTTTGTTTAAGCGCATTCACTCTAACGGTAGTCTAGCTGATTTTGCTATACTGCAACTTATCTAAAATTCCTGCTAGGTTGTATGAGATGAGCAAGAAAAAGCTGACCGAAAAAGAGCTGTTAGAAGGGATTACTCCTTATAATGCCCACAGTGATTTACTCACCAAGACCGAAACAAAGCCTGATTGGGTGCCTTTCGCCGACGAGGTAGAGCGGATTACAGATGATTTAATGGCTAACCGAAATGAGGTTTTCGATGAGCTTAGTTCAGGTTTTGTGAACCCAGATATTTTTCTTTCAAACCTCAAGTTAGCACTTGATCGCCTTCCTGATGGTGATATTGAGCTTTGTGATTTGGGCAATGAAATTGGTCGGGTTATAGCTAATTTGAATTCACCAAATAAGACACTCTTACGTGAAGTAACTCATGGTATTGAACATGGTTTTGACATGATTAGCAAAGAAAGAGGAACTTCGAATGAATAAGCTTGATGAATGGGTCGACAACAATATGACATTAACCAGTATCATCATAATGGTTGTGGGCTTAATACTCGGATACATCCTTTTCTAGTATCAATTACTAAGGTTTCGAGGAAAAACTCAGTTGTTGCCAATTCTGCAACAGCCTGTTGCACAATTGCGGTACAACCTGTTTCGTGAATTATTTCTGCCCCGAAACAACTTAGAGCAAAAGCTCTTTAGTTGTGCTGATGGGGCTGTTTGACTTACATAATCTAATACAAAACTGATATTAATTTACTCTGATTATTCTACATCCTGTTCCAACTATCTTATTTCCATGGCATTGGTGTAATCCGATCTTTCAGTAATGAAATAAAACCTGAAATTCGAGCTGATCGCTCTTTATCTGGACTACTTAATAGCGCCACTATATTCGCATTGGGGAGTGAATAGGTAGGTAACAGACGCACTAAATCACCATTATTAATTTGAGGTTGAACATCCCATTCAGAACGCATAATAATCCCGAGTCCTGATATCGCCCAATCTTTGATCACTCTACCTTCGTTACTTGCTAGTGTAGGTGTAATTCTGACGATGTCAGGACGGCCATTCTCGTCTTCAAATTGCCATAACGTTACATCTTCATTATTTTCTCGAAGTGCGATGCATTCATGCCTAGTCAATTCATTTGGCGTTGTGGGGCATCCTTGTCTTTCGATATATTTGGGTGATGCACAGATAAAGCGTTGATTTGACGCCAGTGTGATCATTTTGAGAGATGAATCATTTAATTCGCCGATATAGATAATAATATCCCACTTATGATGTTTGGCCCAATTAGGGTTATCAGAGAGTTCAAGTTCAACATCTAATTGCGGATGCATGGCTTTATACTCACCAAGCCAAGGGGCTATGTAGTCGTTACCAAACCCTAGTGGAGCCAGAACTCTTAGCTTGCCACAAACTTGTTCTTTTCTTTCGTTAATCTGCTCTTGCAAGTCGTCTAAACCTTGGAGGATCAAACGTCCTTTGTTGAGTAAAAGTTGACCTTCTTCGGTCAGGGTAACGATTCTGGATGGTCGCTGAATTAATTTTACCGCTAGCTTCTTTTCAATATGCTGAAGCCGAAGTGTGACTGATGGAGGTGTGATATTCAGTGCTCTGGCGGCTTCAGCCAGTGTACGGTTTTCAGCTATTGTCACAATAAACTTCAAATCTTCAGTAGTAACCATTTGGTTTAAACCTAATCTATAAGTTAATAGTTGTTAATGTACGGAAAAATCTAATTAGTGGATACTAGAATGTGATACTTGGATCTAATCGCAGAGGTAAGAAAACATGTCTAGCTTGAATCAAGCTTCTACGTTGATGGCTCAATATGAAAAAATTGACACGCCATTTATGTATGTTGATAAGTGTATATTTCTCAAAAACCTGACCCGAATGAGAAGTAAAATAAAATCACAAGGGGCAAGATTGAGACCGCATTTCAAAACGATTCGTTCACTTGAAGCGGCTCAATACTTATTACCAGATCACTCTGCTCCTGTTACCGTTTCGACGGTGAAAGAAGCGGAAGAACTCGCTGGTATCGGGTATAACAACATCGTTTATGCGGTCGGTATTTCAGCTCAAAAGTTACACAGAATATCTGAACTCATTTCGAATGGAATTGATATTACTGTACTGCTGGATAGTGTGGAGCAAGCCATCGAACTCAATACGTTTTGTATAGAAAATCAGTGTTCTATTGCTGCTTTGATCGAGGTGGACTGTGACGGACATCGAGGTGGCGTTTCTCCTGAAGACCCTAAGTTATTAGATATTGCCCAGTTGTTGTGTAGTGGAAAGGCCCAGTTTGCGGGAATACTTTGTCACGCAGGGGAGTCATATCACTGTTTTGACCCCCTCTCATTACAAAATAGTGCCGCCAATGAGGTTAAGGCTGCAATAGAAGCTGTTGATATATTGAAACAGCATGACATCACCAGTGAGATTGTCAGTATAGGCTCAACACCAACGGCACACCATTATCAAGACCTTACAGATATTACAGAGGTAAGAGCGGGAGTTTATTCCTTTTTTGACTTGGTTATGGCGGGAATCGGTGTTTGTCAGTATAGCGATATTGCTGCCAGTGTTGTTGCAACCGTCATTGGGCATAACAAAGCAAAAGGTTGGGTATTAATTGACGCTGGATGGATGGCGTTATCAGCAGATCGTGGCACGGCTAACCAGCCAACTGATTGCGGATATGGCTTAGTGACGAAAAATAGCGGTGCCCCAATTTCTAATGTGCAAGTTACAAGTGTCAATCAGGAGCACGGTATTCTTGAAGCCGTAAATGGTGAAAGCATCGACTTTTCTGATTTTCCAATTGGTAGTCGTATACATGTGTTGCCTAACCATGCCTGTGCCATGGCATCAATGCACAAGCAATACCATGTGTTTGATATTAAAAATGAAACTTATGAAACTTGGAATCGAGTTCAGGGGTGGTAAATGATTTATCTGAATGAGCAACAAACAGCACAGCTTATTTCTCATGAACTTGCTTATGATGCTGTAAAAGAAGCATTTATAGCGGCAGTGAGTGACGAAGCAACACTCTTTCCTGTCGTTAATGCTGCTGGTTCGCAAGACGGCTCCACATTTTCTTTAAAGTCAGCTTGTACATCCAACTTCGTCGGTTGGAAAACAGGGACATATTGGCCCAATAATCGGGAATTAGATATGCCATGCCATGGAACGACTGTTTTTTTACTAAAGCCAGATACAGGTGAATTGCAGGCAGCAATTGCAGCAAGTAAGGTAAATGCCTATCGAACGGCTGCTGCTGATGCTGTAGCTGTTGACTACCTGGCTCGAAAAGATTCAAAGATTCTGGCTGTATTTGGCACTGGACATCAAGCTGAATTCGAGGTCTTAGCAATTTGTGACATTCGTAAGATTGAAAAAGTTTTGGTCGTAGGCCGAAGCAACACAGAAACATTTGTTGAAAAATTAAAGCAACAGGGTATTAATGCGGAAAGTGCCAGTGCACAAACTGCTTGTGAGCAAGCTGATATTATTGTAACCGCGACAACAGCCCAATCGCCTTTATTTGATGCCCAATGGGTAAAGGGTGGAACCCATATTTCTGCTATGGGGGCGGATAACGTTGGTAAGCAAGAGCTACCACCAGAACTTTATAATACGGCAAGGCTATTTTGCGACTATAAAATGCAATCGGTTGCTATAGGGGAGTTTCAACATACGGTAAATCCACTCGTTACTGAGATTGGTCAGGTCATAACGGAAAATGCTCAAGGGAGAAAAACGGATAAAGAAATCACCGTTTTTGATAGCTCTGGCATTGCCATTCAGGATCTATTCGTCGCAGCAAAACTATTAGATTTGGTCGATAGAAAGACTGCTGAATAATTTAATCTGTCCAGTTGTGTTCACATACTAAAAGTGACTTTGCCATACCTAAAGTAATTCATGAAAAACTACATTAGCAAAGTCACTAGCAAACTTTTGTCCAAAAGTTTGTTACACACATGTCGATTATGTCTGTCGATTATGTCTGCTAGAGGATTAATTGGAGCGTAGTAAATTTACTACGTTGAATCTTAGTCGTTGTTCAAATTTGCAGACTTTTGATGCAATGTTATGCGAACTTATACTGCAAACAGTATTTTAAGTCTTTGATAGTTTGTTCTAGTTATGCTGACTTATGTTGCAAGCATCACCTTAAAAAAGCCGCTCAATTAGAGCGGCTTTTTGCTATCTGAAGTTTGCCTTTTTCTTGTTCAAGAACGTTTCATCTTTCTTAATTCGCTGGCAACACCACTGCCGACGCTTCTTCCTCTGAATCTTCTTTGTCTTCGACTTGTTCAGCTACCCAATCAATCGTCTTTGTTAGATAAAGCTTGTTGGTTTCGGTATCACACCAACTCTTTGATAATCCTCTTCGATTAAATTCACTGCCAATTGCAGCCAGTGTTTGGTTACTTGGTCTACCGTAATACAAGGTGTCGCACAGTTGCAGGTTCGACATCGATTGTGGGTATGAATTAACCGATGACGAGTTCATGCTTAGTGCTTTCGATTGATTGTGAGTGCATCCGGTTAGGTTTAACAGAAACAAGGTAGCTAGAGCTATTTTCATGGATCTTAGGTTCACGAACGATGACTGATACGTAATTATGAGCATGTACGATAATGCTATTTGTCAGTATTTTGCCAAACGACGGATTAGCGGGATCTTGGTACCAGTTCTTCTGGCACGGCTAACGCTATATGTTATCTCTGATACTCATCTTGTCATGCCGGAGGCGGTGAATTAAAAATGCACCAAATGTTAAAATGCTCTTTAATTTAATTGGTGAATGCGCAATTTTGTACAAAAGCTCAAAGAGCCGATAGAGTAGACTGATGAATCGCTCGGTGATTAGCAGGTTTGAGGATGGTTATGGAGAACAAGAAGGGCTCTAAAGAGAAAGCCGATTATAAGATCACGGAAGAACTCGGTGGTCTTGAGATCCTCAATGCTGAATACGAAAAGCAGAATTTCTCACGTCATAGTCACGAAGGTTATACGTTCGGTGTGATAGAACAGGGTGCTCAGCGTTTTTATCGAACCGGCGGCCATCATATAGCCCCCCAAGATGCGATCATTTTGGTCAATGCAGATGAGGTACACAGCGGACATTCTGCCACTGAAGGTGGCTGGGCATATCGTGCAATGTACCCACTTCCTGAGCAACTCGCCAAGATCACTCAAGAGTTGAACTTGCCTAACTATGGTGCCCCTTATTTCCCAAGAGCCGTTGTTGAAGATCCAGAACTCTCCAATCAACTGAGGTTGGTTTTCAATACGATTGAAGAATCAGATAATCGCCTGCTCAGAGAAACCTTGATGTATGGGATGTTGGTTAAGTTAATCAGCAGACACGGGGAGTCGAGTCTAACGCCTCAACTGGATAGCAAAGTTCAACGTCAGCTTATACTGGTAAAAGAGTTTCTAGATGACTTTCCACAAGCGGATGTATCACTCGATGAGCTGTCTAAGCTAGCTGCTGTGAGTCCATTTCATTTGGTGCGCTCCTTTCAAAAAGAATTTGGTCTTCCTCCGCATGCCTATCAGATCCAGTCTCGATTAAGGTTGGCTCGTACGTTGCTCAAACAGGGGCATTCGATTTCCGATACGGCGCAAGAATGTGGTTTCCACGACCAAAGCCACTTCCATCGTCACTTTAAGAAAGCCAACGGTTATACGCCGGGTCAGTACGTAAAGATGCGTTGAGATTTGTGCTTTATACCTTAGATATAGAGCAAGTTTGTACAATCGAATAAGTTAACCCTCTCTTACATTGAATAGCCAATGCAAAGAGAACTAGGAAAATATGGATAACAACACAATGAATAGACGCACGCAGTTATGGAAAGGCGTTTTGGCTGCGATGCCCTTGAGTATTGCTGTAATACCGTGGGGCATATTAGCTGGCTCGTATGCAATAGATGCTGGTTTGAATCAGCTTCAAGCTCAGGCTATGTCTGCTATTTTGTTTGCGGGTTCAGCGCAATTAGTGGCGGCGGGGATGTTCAAATCGGGCATTGGGTTAGGGACTATGTTGTTAACCACGTTCTTTATTACTTCAAGGCATTTTCTTTATAGCGTGTCGATGCGCGACAAAATTAGTCATCTTCCCGCTCGTTGGCGTTTACTGCTTGGCTTTTGGCTAACGGATGAACTGTTCGCGATTTGCAGTGGCCAATCTCAGCAAGAGTTTAACCGCTGGTATGCAGCAGGGGTCGGCGGGGGG
>NZ_AJZD02000060.1 GCF_000272105.2 Vibrio splendidus 12E03 | reverse complement strand
GTACCTGAACTCGAATTAGGAAACAAAGCCCATACACTGCCTAAGTCATGCAGCTTCAGTACTCGATGTTATATCTATACCAATATTAGCAGTAGCTCCATTCAAACGCTTTCTTGTTTAGGGAATATCAGAATCGGTTTTTCAGGAGCCAAAAATAACGTGCTAACTTGTAAACTGAACAATTCCAAGCTCTACAGCTTGCTCAATATTTATTTTTCCTCCGATTAATGCTTGTAATGCAGCTTCGCTAATGACCATGACGGACGATGGCTTGGCTGAAATTGGCGAGACATGAACCTGAATATCTTGATCGGGGGTTACCTTAGTCCATAAATGGCTGTCGATAAGGTAGATATATGACACGGTCTGGAGGTCAACTTGTTGCTGCTTTGCCATTAGTTTTAGCCACCAACTCGCACGTCTTAACCCTTGCTTACCTTCGAGAGTTTCAATGTTTTCAAGGAGGTTTTGCTTTAACGCATCTTGTGTTGCAATTGCAATATCGAGTGAGCCGGGAAAGCTCTCAGTAAAGGGATTATTGAGTTGTCCATCATAAGAGCAAGCATGAGTCGTCATGCTTGCTCCTAATGTAAGGCTCAACAATACCATTGGGTATAGTGCCTTCATATTACCTTCCTAGGGTGTCACAATATTGAACCAGAAATCGAATGAATCAAGCATACCAACAAAGTCTTTAAACACTTTCTTATCACCGTTGAGTTTAATATCACCATTGGAAATAGCCTTCTCAAGAGTGATTACACCAAGTTGTACTTCATCAAGCGTTGCTTTGGTTAAAGTGAGCGAAACATCTGGATCATCATTAAACTTCGTTGTGTGGTTAAGCACTGAATTTTCGATATATAAGGTATATTTCTCATTGAGATCGTTGAAAATGATGTTAATGATGTAGTTCTTTCCAGCGGCTTTTTCTGGAAGCAATCGAACTGCAAGATAGTCGAATAACATCTCTGGTGGCATATTTTTGATGATATCTGGAGAAGCTGTATTGGTTCCTCCTACAGATGGAGTACCGTTTCTTAATTCATATGCACCTTGTAAGTAGACTGATCGCCAAGGGCCAGATTCTGATTGATACCCAAGTTGCTCATAAGTATCAGCGAGTAGTGCTTTACCTTTTTTACTTTGAGGATTTGCAAAGACAACGTGTTTCAATACTTCTGCTACCCATCGATAATTTCCGTCATCAAAATCTTTTTTCGCTTTGTCTATGACAGTACTTTCCCCGCCCATATACTCAACATACTTTACAGCAGCATTCGTTGGTGGAAGGTTGTTGAGATCAGATGGATTACCACTGTACCAACCCATGTAGCGTTGATAGACGGCGCGACTGTTGTGACGCAGAGTTCCGTAGTATCCACGAGTACTCCAGTTATTTTCGATTTCATCTGGAAATTGAATTATTTCAGAGATCTCAGAGCCGATGTAGCCTTGGTTCATTAAGCGAACGGTTTGGTCGTGAGTGTATTTATACATATCGCGTTGAAGCTTAAAGTACTCGACAATTTCTTCTTGTCCCCATAAAGGCCAATGGTGACTTTGGAATTTGACATCGACTTCATCACCCCACATTTCAATGGTTTCATTTAAGTAATATGACCATTTCAAAGCATCGCGAACTTGTGCGCCACGAAGGGTCAAAATATTGTGCATGGTATTGGTACTATTTTCAGCCATCCATAATGCTTTTTTTTCAGGAATCCAAGTGTTTATCTCTGTTGGGGCTTCAGTGCCTGGTGTGTATTGGAACACCATTTTGATACCATCAATAACGTGCTCTTCACCTGTTTTTTCAATAAAGATAGTTGGGCGAATGAGAGTTGCAAGACCAGTTGAGGTCGTTTGACCTAAGCCACCGTTAACACCACCTTCAGGATTACGTGGCAACAGCGCACCATACATATAAATTGCGCGTCGACCCATTGCATTACCAGCGATGACGTTTTCAGAAACCGCATGCTCTGTAAATCCATGTGACGCGATAATCTGCACTTTACCAGCGTCTACATCAGCTTCATCAACAATACCTCGAACACCACCAAAGTGATCTATGTGACTGTGGCTATAGATAACAGCAGTAACAGGTCGCTCACCAAGTTCTGCGTTGATGAATTCCAACGCTGCTTTAGCGGTTTCCTGAGAAATTAATGGATCAAAAACAATCCAACCAGTTTCACCTTCGACAAAGGTAATATTTGACAAGTCATAGCCGCGGACTTGGTAGATCCCGTCAGTAACTTTAAAAAGGCCGTTTATCATATTTAGTTGGGCGTTACGCCATAAACTAGGGTTTACGCTATCAGGTGCTTTCGTATTTAATGAAATGAATTTTTTATACTCCTCTAAGTCCCAGACAACATCACCGTTTTCATTTGTAATGGTCACTACATCCTGCTTGGCAATAAAACCCTTTTGAGCGCGCTCAAAATCTTTGGTGTCTGTAAATGGTAGGGTTTTATAAAGTGCCTGATTGACATCAATAGTAGCTTGAGTTGCAGGTTTAGATTCTGCTGCGACAATTCCTGTCGATATGGTCAACAAAAGCAGCGAGGTCGAAATATTTCTCATATTGTTTTACTCCTTAACATATTTCATACACTAGGTTAGCAGAAAAGTTAAATAGTTTTAAAAAAACTTACTATTTATAAGTACTTAATTGCTTTACTTTGCTATTTGATGAGCATTTATTGGAAGGAATGGTTAAATAACTAATATTCGATTTTGTTTATACTAGTAACTCACGTCTTCTAAGAGATTGGTCGCTAGGTAGCATGTTTTTACATACAACGTATAGTCGATGAGCCAGCGATAACAACTAAATTAAGTACTTGATGTTTAGCAACTTCAAAGTTTCTAATGCGGAGTTTTCTGAATGTTGGGATAGTTAATTTGTCGAAAATACTTCTTCGAAAATTCGTAAAACCAGCGGCTATAGGGGAATACTTCATGAAGTGGTCGAGATAACGAAACGATAGGTTAGCTTCACCTCGATAATGAGCCAGTTTTGCGTCAGCAATCGATGGCGTTTAAGGTAACGACCGAGGTAGTTGATTATGGCTGTGGGATGCTGGGTTTTCTTTGCAAAGTGCACA
>NZ_AJZD02000059.1 GCF_000272105.2 Vibrio splendidus 12E03 | reverse complement strand
CAGTAATGCTTATCCGAACGGCATTAACTCCGAAGAGTGGGCTTTGAGCATTTATATCCGCTTAACAGCGATACACTTTAGGTGATTAAGCTTGAGAAGCTTTAACCTGAGCGTGTAGCTCTTGAACTGAAGTTACTGAAGTTTTCGCGTCTGCAGTGTGCGCCATACAAGTCGCGAATGCAGCGTTTAGCGTAGTCGTGTAGTTCACTTTCTCAGCAAGTGCTCCACGACGAAGAACTTTAGAATCTTCAATCGCTTGACGGCCAGCTGCAGTGTTCACGATATACGTGTACTCGTTATTCTTGATACGGTCAAGAATGTGAGGACGACCTTCGTGTACCTTGTTTACTAAACGTGGGTTGATACCCGCTTCACCAAGGATAACCGCAGTACCGTGAGTTGCGTCTAGCTGGTAACCAAGCTTAGATAGCTTAGATGCTAGGTCAACAACACGCTCTTTGTCGCCTTCGCGAACAGAAAGCAATGCACGACCGCCTTCAGGGTAGATGTGACCACAACCCAATTCAGCTTTAGAGTATGCTTCTGCGAATGTCGCGCCAACACCCATAACTTCACCAGTAGAGCGCATTTCTGGGCCTAACAGTGGGTCAACACCAGGGAACTTGTTGAATGGAAGTACAACTTCTTTCACTGAATAGTAAGGTGGGATGATTTCTTTCGTAAAGCCTTGAGACTCTAGAGATTGACCTGCCATTACACGAGCGGCAATCTTAGCGATTGGTGCGCCAGTTGCTTTAGATACGAATGGAACCGTACGTGCTGCACGAGGGTTAACCTCGATTAGGTACACTTCATTGTTCTTAACAGCAAACTGTGTGTTCATCAGACCACGCACACCCAACTCGAACGCTAGCTTTTCAACTTGCTCGCGCATTACGTCTTGGATTTCTTGGCTTAGCGTGTATGCAGGAAGAGAACATGCTGAGTCACCTGAGTGAACACCCGCTTGCTCGATATGCTCCATGATACCGCCGATAACAACGCGTTCACCGTCACAAATCGCATCAACGTCGACTTCAACAGCGTCGTCTAGGAAGCTATCAAGTAGTACTGGAGATTCGTTTGATACGCTAACCGCTTCGTTGAAGTAGCGACGTAGATCTTGCTCGTCGTATACGATTTCCATCGCACGACCACCAAGTACGTAAGAAGGACGTACAACAAGTGGGAAGCCGATTTCGCGAGATTTCTCAACCGCTTGCTCCATCGTTGTTACTGTCGCGTTCTCTGGCTGAAGTAGGCCTAGGCGGTCTACAGCAACTTGGAAACGCTCACGGTCTTCTGCACGGTCGATTGCGTCTGGGCTAGTACCGATGATTGGTACACCAGCAGCTTCAAGAGCACGAGCCAGTTTAAGTGGCGTTTGACCACCGTATTGAACGATAACGCCTTTTGGCTTCTCAACACGAGCGATTGCTAGTACATCTTCCAGAGTTACTGGTTCGAAGTACAGACGGTCAGATGTATCGTAGTCTGTAGAAACTGTCTCAGGGTTACAGTTAACCATGATAGTTTCGTAGCCATCTTCACGTAGTGCTAGTGATGCATGTACACAACAGTAGTCAAATTCAATACCTTGGCCGATACGGTTTGGACCGCCGCCTAGAATCATGATCTTGTCTTTGTCTGTTGGGTTCGCTTCACACTCGTCATCGTAAGAAGAGTACATGTAAGCTGTATCAGAAGAGAACTCAGCAGCACATGTATCTACACGCTTGTACACTGGGTGGATATCGTATTGGTCACGCAGACGACGGATTTCGCTTTCCGCTACACCTAGAATCTTAGATAGGCGCGCATCAGCAAAACCTTTACGCTTAAGCTTGTTTAGCTCGTCTTTGTTCAGACCAGCAAAGCCTTTCGCTTTAAGTTCCTGCTCTAGCTTAACGATGTCTTCGATTTGAACTAGGAACCAACGGTCGATTTGCGTTAGGTTGAATACACCATCTACCGACATACCAGCACGGAATGCGTCAGCGATGTACCAAATACGCTCTGCGCCAGCTTCTTTCAGTTCGTGACGGATAGTCGTTAGAGCATCTGGTGCATCTAGGTCTACCATTTCGTCAAAACCAGTCGCGCCAACTTCTAGGCCGCGAAGTGCTTTTTGTAGAGATTCTTGTTGGTTACGGCCGATAGCCATAACTTCACCAACAGACTTCATTTGCGTCGTTAGACGGTCGTTAGCACCTGCAAATTTCTCGAAGTTAAAACGAGGAATCTTAGTTACTACGTAGTCGATTGTTGGTTCGAATGATGCTGGAGTTGCGCCGCCAGTGATGTCATTCATTAGCTCGTCTAGCGTGAAGCCAACAGCCAGTTTCGCTGCAATCTTAGCGATTGGGAAACCTGTTGCTTTAGAAGCTAGTGCTGAAGAGCGAGATACACGTGGGTTCATCTCGATGATAACCATACGGCCATCTTTCGGGTTGATACCAAACTGTACGTTTGAACCACCTGTTTCAACACCAATCTCACGCAATACTGCTAGAGATGCGTTACGCATTAGTTGGTATTCTTTATCTGTCAGCGTTTGAGCTGGAGCCACAGTGATTGAGTCACCTGTGTGAATACCCATTGGGTCGAAGTTTTCAATCGCACATACGATGATGCAGTTGTCGTTTTTGTCACGAACCACTTCCATCTCGTACTCTTTCCAACCGATAAGTGATTCATCGATAAGAAGTTCATTAGTTGGAGATAGGTCCAAACCACGACGACAGATTTCTTCAAATTCTTCTTTGTTGTAAGCGATACCGCCACCAGTACCACCCATCGTGAACGATGGACGAATGATACAAGGGAAGCCAACCATGTCTAAAACTTTGTAAGCTTCTTCCATCGTTTTCGCTGTATCAGCAGTTGGACATTCAAGGCCAATTGCTTTCATTGCTTTATCGAAGCGTGAACGGTCTTCTGCTTTATCGATAGCATCAGCCGTTGCACCAATCATTTCAACACCGAACTCTTCAAGAACGCCGTGCTTTTCTAGGTCTAGAGCACAGTTCAATGCAGTTTGGCCACCCATAGTAGGTAGAACTGCATCAGGCTTCTCTTTAGCGATGATGTTACGCACAACTTCCCATTGGATAGGTTCGATGTAAGTTGCATCGGCCATATCTGGGTCAGTCATGATTGTCGCTGGGTTCGAGTTTACAAGAATAACTCGGTAACCTTCTTCGCGAAGCGCTTTACAAGCTTGAGCACCAGAGTAATCGAACTCACATGCTTGGCCGATAACGATCGGGCCAGCACCTAGAATAAGAATACTTTTAATGTCAGTACGTTTTGGCATTGTCTACTACTCCGAATTACGCTGTGTGCTGTTTGATTAGTTCAATAAAGTGGTCGAATAACGGCGCTGCGTCTTCTGGACCTGGGCTTGCTTCAGGGTGACCTTGGAAGCTGAATGCTGGTTTGTCTGTACGGTGAATACCTTGTAGAGAACCATCAAATAGTGATTTGTGCGTTGCACGTAGTGTCTCTGGAAGGGTTTCTTCGTCAGCAGCAAAGCCGTGGTTTTGCGAAGTAATCATCACAACATCACGATCTAAATCTTTAACCGGGTGGTTTGCACCGTGGTGACCAAACTTCATCTTCACTGTCTTAGCGCCTGACGCAAGAGCAAGAATCTGGTGACCTAGACAAATACCGAAGATTGGTAAGCCTTTTTCTAGGAACACTTTTGTCGCTTCAATTGCGTAAGTACATGGTTCTGGGTCACCAGGGCCATTTGACAGGAAAACACCGTCTGGGTTCAGAGCTAGTACTTCTTCAGCAGAAGTTTCAGCAGGAACAACCGTTAGGCGGCAGCCGCGGTCAACAAGCATTCGTAGGATGTTTCGTTTTGCACCGAAGTCATAAGCAACAACGTGGTATGGCAATTCAGAGTCTGCTTTCGCTTCAGGAAGTCCACCCGTAAGCGTCCACGAACCTTGTTTCCATTGATACGCTTCTTTTGTTGTAACTTCTTTCGCAAGGTCCATACCTTTCAGGCCAGGAAATTCTTTTGCTTTAGCTAGAGCCAAAGCTTCGTCTAGGTTTCCGTCGTTTACTGAAGAGCCAGCTACGATACAACCGTTCTGAGCGCCTTTTTCACGAAGAATACGCGTCAGTTTACGAGTATCGATATCAGCGATACCAACAACGTTTTGCGACTTAAGGTAATCAGAAAGGGATTGTTCATTACGGAAGTTAGAAGCGATTAGAGGGAGATCGCGAATCACAAGGCCTTGAGCGTGGATTGAAGAAGATTCTTCGTCTTCGGAATTGGTTCCGGTATTGCCAATGTGAGGGTAAGTAAGGGTAACGATTTGTTGAGAATAGGAAGGATCAGTGAGGATTTCTTGGTACCCCGTCATCGAGGTATTAAAAACGACTTCACCAACTGCAGAACCTACAGCGCCAATGGCTTCACCGTGAAATACTGTCCCATCTTCTAGGACGAGTAGTGCTGACTTCTTCAAGACAACCTCCAGAAATAAAAATGCATTAAAATTGATTTAATTTGCAAATCTACCTTCCTGCAACACCAGAAACTGCGTGTTTATGGAAATTAGACAAATTGGCGGTATTTTAGTGATGTGCGTGATACGTGTCAACATTTAACGCAAAAGAAATTAAACATTTGTAAGGACTAATTCAATTTACGCCATCAAAGCTTCAAAAGTTTAACTTTCATGCTCATTTCGGCCGAATATTACGATTTTCTAATTTTCACCCCTCATTTTAGCCAACCATAGAGTAATAAAAATATCAGCAACAAAACGCAATCGATAAATACAAAGAGAAAAGATCGTAATTTAAAGACCTAAAACAAAAAACACATTATAAGCATTAAAAAAGACAGTTAAATAAGAAAAAATCGACGATAAGAAGAAACTATAGGGAGGTTTGTAAAAGGGATATTACGAAGGGAAATGTATCAAATAAAGAAAGCGCCGGCAATTGCCAGCGCATAAATATCTATTTACAGGTCATTCAAACCTAGGACATCAGTCATGGTATAAAAGCCGGCTGGTTTATCATTTAACCAGACTGCAGCCTTGATTGCGCCATTAGCGAAAGTCATTCGATCAGTGGCTTTATGGGTAATTTCCACTCGCTCACCGATATCAGCAAACATAGCGGTGTGTTCACCAATAATGTCACCGGCACGAATCGTCGCGAAACCAATCTCATCTTTAGTACGCTCGCCAGTAATACCTTCGCGTGACCATACAGCTACATCGTTCAGCTCGTTGCCCATCGCACCAGCAATCGCTTCGCCCATACCAATCGCAGTACCAGAAGGTGCATCGACTTTATGGCGGTGGTGCGCCTCAACGATCTCGACATCACAGTAATCGCCCATCACTTTAGCGGCCTTCTCTAGCAGCTTAAATACAAGGTTCACACCAACGCTGTAGTTAGGTGCCATTACGATAGCCATCTCTTTTGAAGCAGCATCAATCACCTGCTTCTCTTCTTCAGAGAAACCCGTCGTACCGATAATCAGTTTTTTACCGTGACGTTTACAAAGTTCAATATTCGCTAATGTGCTAACAGGGGCTGTAAAATCGACGATCACGTCAAACTCTTCGATGGCTTTAGACAGGTCATCGACTAGAGCAACATCAAAACGACCTTCACCGCATAACTCACCGACATCTACGCCGACCAAAGATGACTCTGGACGTTCCGAGCCAGCACCAACACTTGCTTCTGAATTATGATGAGCGGCTTTCACCAAGTTGCGACCCATGCGGCCCGCTGCTCCTGCAATTGCAATTCTTACCACTGCGAATATCTCCATTGTTTTGGTTACGGTTGCCGCTTATCTCTTGCAGCAACGTTCAATCGATTAATCTCTTTAAACTAACAACAATCTCAAACTCAGGCTAGCAATTACGAAAACTCTTTTATCACTCGCTCTAAAATTGGCACATTTGCCTCTGGGAAAGCGTATTGATTCAATGATTCTAGGCTTACCCATTCACCTTGTTGACCTTCTTTGCCATAAGGTTGTTCCTCAAAGTCAGTCACAAGGATGAAGTCGAACTTAAGCGACTTATCGGTGTAATCAAACTCAAGGTGCTCAAACAGAGACTGTTCTGTCACCTTGATGCCAATCTCCTCATCAAGCTCACGAGTCATCGCTTGTTCAATGGTTTCGCCCACTTCAACCTTGCCACCAGGGAACTCCCAAAAACCGCCCTTGTGTTTGTCGTCCGGACGCTTTGTGATAAATACCTGTGACTTATCTTGATTGAAGATAATGCCTGCAACAATGTGGATTCTTTTCATATGATGGTGTTCCTTAATAAAACGCTGAACTCACATAGTCCCTGAATACGTCATCCTCAAGAAGGAGAAACGACTGAGCTGGGGAGCTAAAACAACGTGAGCCTAACTAAACGAGATTCCCTACTACGCTCGTTCTCGCTATAGGGAATGACGACTTACCCTCTAATTAAAGATAAGCCATAAAATTCACATACAAAAAGAGCCGCCTAAGCGACTCTTTTTATCAATAAGTTTGTGTGAAGCTAAACTGTGACGTGGTGAGTGCAAGGAGGAGGCACGGAGCTTACGTTAGTAAGTGAGTACCTCCGACACTGCAATCATCCGTTACAGCAACGATTCACCAAACTTAGTCAATTTTACCGTGACACTGCTTATATTTTTTACCACTTCCACATGGACATGGCTCGTTACGACCCACTTTACGCTCATCACGTACTACCGTTTGTGGAGATGCTGCTTCAGCTTCATTGTCACCTAGCTGGTTTTCAGCCGTTGCATGTTGTGCCTGTGCACGACGCGCCGCTTCTTCAGCTTGAGCTTGACGTTGAGCTTCCATCTTTTCAACTTCTTCTTGTTGCTGAACGCGAACTTTAGAAAGGATGGTAACAACGTCTGTTTTTAGTACATCTAGTAGGCCTTCAAACAGTTCAAACGACTCGCGCTTGTACTCTTGTTTCGGGTTCTTCTGAGCATAACCACGCAGGTGGATACCTTGACGAAGGTGATCCATCGCAGCCAAATGCTCTTTCCAAAGACCGTCTAGCGTTTGTAGCATCACAGATTTCTCGAAGTTACGCAGTACTTGAGCACCAACCACTTCTTCTTTCTGTTTGTACGAATCAACCGCCATGCCAAGAATACGCTCACGCAAAGCTTCTTCATAAAGCTTGTCGTCTTCGTCTAACCAACCTTGAATATCAAAGTCTAGATCAAAGTCATTCTTCAGACGATCTTGTAGACCCGCGATATCCCACATGTCTTCAAGAGACTGAGGTGCGATGTATTCATCAATGACTGATGCCAGTACATCTTCACGGTTGTGTTCGATCATCTCACTGATGTCGTCAGAACTCATCAGTTCGTCACGAAGCTCATAAACCACTTTACGTTGGTCATTGGCTACATCATCGTACTCAAGAAGCTGCTTACGGATATCGAAGTTACGACCTTCAACTTTACGTTGTGCTTTTTCAATTGAGCGAGAAAGCATCTTAGATTCGATCGCTTCGCCTTCGTCCATACCACTTTGGATAAGACCAGCCATACGATCCGATGTAAAGATACGTAGCAGAGAATCTTCCATTGATAGGTAGAAACGAGAAGAACCCGCATCACCTTGACGACCAGAACGACCACGTAGCTGGTTATCGATACGGCGAGATTCATGACGTTCAGTACCAATGATGTGCAGACCACCTGACTCAAGTACTTTATCGTGGATTACTCTCCAATCAGCTTTGATCTTCTCGATCTGCTCTTTGGTTGGATTCTCTAGCTTCTCAACTTGTGCCTGCCAGCTACCACCTAACACGATATCGGTACCACGACCGGCCATGTTAGTTGCGATAGTTACCGCACTCGGCATACCAGCTTGTGCAACGATCTCTGCTTCCATTTCGTGGAACTTAGCATTTAGAACGCTGTGCTTAATTTTTGCTTTTTTCAGTGCATTAGACAGTAGTTCAGACTTCTCGATAGAAACCGTACCAACCAGTGATGGCTGACCAGCTGCGACACGGTCTTTGATGTCTTCAATGATCGCGTTGAACTTGTCTTCTTCAGTACGATAAACCACATCTGGCATATCGTTACGCACCATAGGTTTGTTGGTTGGGATAACCACCGTTTCTAGGCCGTAGATGGACTGGAATTCGAAAGCTTCAGTATCGGCAGTACCTGTCATACCTGACAGTTTTTCGTATAGACGGAAGAAGTTCTGGAATGTAATCGATGCTAGCGTCTGGTTTTCATTCTGAATCTTCACACCTTCTTTAGCTTCAACAGCTTGGTGTAAACCTTCAGACCAACGACGACCTGGCATAGTACGACCAGTATGTTCATCAACGATAACCACTTCGCCTTCTTCAGTAACGATGTAGTCGACGTCTTTCTCAAACAATACGTGTGCACGCAGCGCTGCATTAACATGGTGCAATAGGCTGATATTTGTTGGAGAGTAAAGCGTGTCACCCTCTTCCATCAGGCCGTTTTTCACCATTAGCTCTTCTACAAATTCTTGACCGTTTTCAGTCAGGTGAACCTGCTTCGATTTCTCGTCCATGGTGTAATGACCTTCACCACGGTACTCTTCAGAATCTTCTTTATCTTGGCGCTCAAGGTTAGGGATCAACGTGTTAATACGCGTGTAAAGATCTGAACTATCTTCAGCTGGGCCAGAGATAATAAGTGGAGTACGAGCTTCATCGATTAAGATTGAGTCAACTTCATCGACAACAGCGAAGAAGCGTTCACGTTGAACACGATCTTCAGCACGGAAAGCCATGTTGTCACGTAGGTAATCGAAACCAAACTCGTTGTTTGTTCCGTATAGGATGTCAGCTTGGTACGCTTCTTTTTTCTCTGGCGGAGCCATGTTTGGCACGTTCACGCCAACCGTCATACCAAGAAATTCAAATAATGGGCGGTTTGTTTCCGCATCGCGCTTCGCTAGGTAGTCGTTCACCGTTACTACGTGAACACCTTTGCTAGGTAGGGCGTTAAGATAAGCTGGTAAGGTTGCTGTAAGAGTCTTACCTTCACCAGTACGCATTTCTGCAATTTGGCCAGCATTTAGAACCATGCCGCCAATCATTTGCACGTCAAAGTGACGCATGCCGTAAACACGCTTAGACGCTTCACGTACCGTAGCAAATGCTTCCGGTAAAAGCTGGTCTAGCGATTCACCTTTATCTAAGCGCTCACGAAACTCAACCGTTTTTGCTTTTAGCTCTTCGTCTGAAAGTGCTTCAAACGTTGGTTCGTAGTTATTAATTTCTTTTACAATTTTTCTAAGGCGGCGCAGTGTTCTGTCATTGCGACTGCCAATTACCTTTGTCAGCAGCTTAGTAATCATGTGCTTGGAATCTCTTCGTTCTCAGATCGTCCGCGATCTATTTTAAATGCCGTCAGTCTCTACTAGCTATGAACTAGTCTTCAGTTACTAACCAAGGATACTGAGATAAATCTAGTATCTTTGATATTGTACTTGAGAGTAGAGTTTTCAAGGCTTGAGTTAAAATTAATGCCCTTTAGTGTAAGTAATTTTCACACCAACGACCATTTATAACCCCATTTGTTTGATGTGCTTGGAACTTTTCTTTCTAATTGCTGACGGATTAGCCAGACTGTAGCCCATTGGTAGTCAACTTTCGGATGTTGACGACACTGTATCTGGAAAATAGATACAAAAAAACCAGGTCAATGACCTGGTTTTCGAAATCTTATATTGTTGTAAACAACAATTACGCTAGAACCATTCCTGGCTCAGCAAATGCAACAGGAGAGCCTACTTCTTCTTCGAATGTTGCCCATTCCCAAGCTTCTGCGTCAGCAAGTACTGCACGTAGTAGTTGGTTGTTTAGGCCGTGACCTGATTTGTATGCACGGAACTCACCAATAATAGCGTGTCCACACATGTACAAGTCACCAATCGCATCCAGTACTTTGTGAGTTACGAACTCATTGTCAAAACGTAGACCTTCTTCATTAAGAATTCGGTATTCGTCTAGAACGATAGCGTTATCGAAGCTACCGCCAAGTACTAGGTTTTGAGATTGTAGATACTCAATATCGCGCATGAAGCCGAAAGTACGAGCGCGAGAGATTTCTTTCACAAAGCCTTGTGAAGAGAAATCAAACAACAAACGTTGCTCATCAGATTCAATTGCTGGGTGGTTAAAGTCGATCTCAAAGTCCATACGGAAGCCGTTAAATGGAACAAACTCTGCCCATTTATCGCCATCTTCAAAACGGATAGGCTTTTTGATACGAATAAAACGCTTCGCTGCATTCAGTGTTTCTACACCCGCTTGCTGTAGCAAGTATACGAATGGGCTTGCGCTACCATCCATAATTGGGATCTCTGGTGCATCTACTTCAACAATAATGTTGTCGATGCCCATGCCCGCTAGAGCTGCGTTAAGGTGTTCCACTGTAGAGATACGTACGCCTTCGTCATTAACAAGAGCAGTACATAACATAGTGTCACGAACTGATGCTGGATCAGCTGGGAAATCTACAGGTGGATTTACATCGGTACGACGATAAACAATGCCTGTATTTGCAGCTGCCGGGCGAAGAGTAAGTGTGACTTTACGACCAGAGTGGAGACCCACACCAGTTGTTTTCACAATTTCTTTCAGAGTACGTTGTCTGATCATCTGCTTGCCTCGTTATCAGTGCTACAAATCACGGTCAGTATTTACCGACCGCGAATTTTACCATTAATTCGACGATAGTCAAATTTTGGGTGTTTGTTAATCAGCCTGACGTCGTAAGAATGCTGGAATATCTAAATATCCACTCTCTTTCTCAGCTTTAGGTGCAGCACTTTGGCTAGCGCCTGTACCTGAAGAAACAGGTGACGTTGTTGGCTGTGGCTTAACTTGAGGTTTAACCTCAGTTTTTTCTTGCAATGGCTGTGCCACTTTCTCTTCCACTTTTGGTGCAGTTTGAGCCGCTACCTGTGGTTGAGGAGTTGGTGCAACCTTAGCTTTACCACCAGCAACTAAAGTAATGTCTGGTTTTTTCTCTGTACCGATACCTGTTGCAACAACAGTTACGCGAATTTCATCCGTCATATCAGGGTCTAGAGAAGTACCAATCACAACTGTTGCGTTATCAGATGCGAATGCCTTAACTGTGTTACCTACTGTTTCGAACTCATCTAGACGCATATCTAGGCCTGCTGTGATGTTCACAAGAACGCCACGTGCACCAGCTAGGTCGATGTCTTCTAGTAGTGGGCTAGAAATTGCCGTTTCAGCAGCTTCTTCAGCACGGTCTTCACCTTTTGCGATACCGCTACCCATCATTGCATGACCCATCTCAGACATTACGGTGCGAACATCCGCGAAATCGACGTTAATCATACCAGGGCGAGTAATTAGCTCAGCGATACCTTGTACAGCGTTTTTAAGTACATCGTTTGCACTTGCGAAAGCTTCTAGCAGTGTTACGCCGCGGCCAAGTACTTTAAGTAGCTTTTCATTTGGAATCGTAATTAAAGAATCCACATGCTTAGAAAGCTCTTCGATACCTTGCTCAGCAAACGCTAAACGCTTTTTGCCTTCAAAGCTGAATGGCTTAGTTACAACAGCAACCGTTAGCACACCCAACTCTTTCGCAACTTCAGCAATAACTGGAGCAGCACCTGTACCAGTACCACCGCCCATACCAGCTGCGATAAATACCATATCGGCGCCAGTTAGAACTTCTTTAATTCTTTCTCGATCTTCGAGAGCTGCATCACGGCCTACTTGTGGGTTTGCACCAGCGCCCAAACCTTTAGTGATATCACCACCAATTTGGATCACGCTGCTCACGCTTGTTTTACGAAGTGCTTGCGCATCAGTGTTAACACTGATGAATTCTACGCCTTCGATTGATTCACGTACCATGTGCTCAACAGCGTTACCGCCACCGCCACCAACTCCAACGACTTTAATTACTGCATCGTCAGACATTTCCATCATCGGTTCAAACATGTGTTATCTCCGTTTTTTCCTGCAACTCAGGTTAAAACTCTTTTTGTATCCAATTACGCAATTTACCAAATAAACCAGACATAGAAGGTGCTGAACGCTTAGGTTCGCTGTAATCACCTTCATCACTGATCTGACAATCTCTTGCGTAATGAAGTAAA
>NZ_AJZD02000058.1 GCF_000272105.2 Vibrio splendidus 12E03 | reverse complement strand
GGAAGGCGCCGCCGGCACCTCCTTGCTGATGTCTCCGAGCCATTGCGTAATGTGCGAACGCGAGGTGAAACGCACGAGTAAATCGGGCTCAAAATCAAACCCAAACTGCTCAGGGTTGGCTTTCACCAGTTGTTTGATGCTTTCAATGGCGGGGCTATCAAAATCACACGTTTGCAACGTGCCATCGGTCATCAATACCGTGTCTTGAGAGGTGAAATAGAGCGTTTTAAGCGTGTC
>NZ_AJZD02000057.1 GCF_000272105.2 Vibrio splendidus 12E03 | reverse complement strand
TTGTCGTGAGTAGCTACGAAGAACACGCGCCCCCGCTCGAAAGCCATAAACAGGATGTTTGAACTCTTCGAAGCTTTTATCGAGGTCGAGTAGATGTTCACCATCCCACTGAGTGCGATCACCTTTGGACTCGCGAATGTTTAGCGGGTTGTTGTTACGCACACCACGCGGCAGAGTTTTTCTATATGTCATATAAGCTAGCCCCCCAATTATGCAGACGCTTGCGGCAATGATGGTTTTTGAGGCCATACCACATCTTCCGGATTGCTGTAGGTTTGAGGGATATCGCGTAGAGCTTGGCGATACTGGCGAAATGGAATTTCATCGACTCCATTATCAAGGGCGGTATTCACCAAGTGGTCAGCCTCGACCATTAAACGAACACGCACTTGTTTTACTTCCATCATCTGTGCATCTTGAAATGTCATCATTGCTTACACTCCCGAAATATAACTATTTGGAACAACCGAACTATGAACAGCACTAATTGGTGGTGCAAAATGCGTAGTGCCATGGTATTCGTCAGCAACATCTGTATCGGACTCAATTACCTTTATAGGCTCTTTACCCATCGAACCTGAGACAAAAAGGTCGTAAGTCCACCCCCCACGGAGCCAAATACCTGATGTGTATGGAGTAGAAGCCGCTAAAACTTTCCCTACAAATTCACGCTTCGTATAACGATGATGGAGTTGCTTTGCGAAGTGGAAATCACCCCCATTACTGAAATTTTGTAATTGGACAAAGTATTCCAAAATCCCCCCACCCGGCTCATCCTGATGTATGTAACGTTTGATTCGAACATCAAGCATGATTGGTCGGTCAAAACGCACACAGTAGAACTTATCTCCATCGAGGTGAGATAAATCTAAAACGGTTTTATTCTCTACATTAGAAAGATTAACTTTGTAGCGCTTATCAGGATCAGCAAAGATAGTGCTGACATTCTGTTGTTGCTGCGTAATGAATGTATTCAAACGACCATTTGCACCGCTAATCACATCATTCAATTGCACTTTCAACGCATCAAATTGCGTTTGCATAGTTCGGATAGCACCACCCTTGATGCTATCTAGTAGG